>NZ_JABLUU010000017.1:0-91031 GCF_018491655.1 Komagataeibacter oboediens
CGCGGGTTTGGTCTGATCCATGATGTTCGCGTCCATTATTCTGTGTTGGCCCTTGCCCCGTTCGTGGGGAGGAACCAACCCGGGTTTCGGTTTGGCCAGCCAGCCCCGGGATCGGGGCCGGTGCGGGCTGCTCCGGCGGCGATGAATGGCGGCTCATGGCACGAAAACCATGGCGACCGTAGCGTAATCGCGATGTGTTACTCCGGTTAAGCGTGTAAATACAGTCTCTAATTCTGTGACTGTTGTTAATTGGCCACACCAAAGCTGATAGCAATTGAATACAGGATGGTTTCTGTCCTATACCCTCGCGAAAGGCTTCATGTGTCGTACAAGTCCGCAACCTCGGCATGCTCTGAATGCACGGCTGGGTGATGTTGGACTTGTTTTCTCGTAGGTGGATGTGTCCATAGTCCGACCTACCAGACTTGAAATATGAGACCGGCGTTGGGCCGGTGCAGGAGCAGAGGTTTCATGGCCGTTCCTATTATGCAGGCAGTCCGCGTCGGTGCCTATGTTGTCAAGCAGCATGTCACGCGACGCAAACGTTATCCGCTCGTGCTTATGCTCGAGCCCTTGTTCCGCTGTAACCTGGCCTGTGCCGGTTGCGGCAAGATCGACTATCCCGCCCAGATCCTGAACCAGCGCATGACCCTGCAGGAATGCCTGGATGCGGATACCGAAGCGGGCGCGCCGGTCATCGCCGTGGCGGGTGGGGAACCGCTGCTGCACAAGGAAATGCCCGATATCATCCGTGCGCTGATCGCACGCAAGAAGTACGTATATCTGTGCACGAACGCCCTTCTTCTGGAAAAGAAGATGGACGATTACGAGCCGAATCCCTTCTTCTCGTGGGACGTACACCTTGATGGTGACCCGGCGATGCACGACGCGTCGGTGTGTCAGGACGGCGTGTACGAACGCGCGGTCGCCGCCATCAAGAAGGCGAAGGCCCGCGGATTCCGCGTGTCGATCAACTGCACCCTGTTCGATGGCGCCGATCCCAAGCGCGTTGCCGCCTTCTTCGACGAAGTGATGGCGATGGGCGTGGACGGCATCATGACCGCGCCGGGTTATGCTTACGAACGTGCGCCGGATCAGGAGCACTTCCTGAACCGTCACAAGACGAAGCAGCTGTTCCGTGACATCTTCCGTCTGGGCAAGGGCAAGAAGTGGCGCTTCACGCAGTCGCCGCTGTTCCTGAACTTCCTGGCCGGGAATGAGCAGTACCACTGCACCCCCTGGGGCAAGCCGCTGCGCAACGTCTTTGGCTGGCAGCGCCCGTGCTACCTGCTGGGTGAAGGTTATGCCAAGAGCTTTGAAGAGCTTATGACCGACACCGACTGGGATGCTTACGGCACCGGCAATTACGAAAAATGCGCCGACTGCATGGTCCATTCCGGCTACGAATCCACCGCCGTGATGGATGCCGTCCGCCGTCCCTGGCACATTGCCAAGGTCGCCCTGTTCGGGCCGGAGACGGAAAAGCCGATGGCGCCGGAAATCTCGCTGGCGAACCAGCGTCCGGCCGAATACGTGTTTACCCAGCACGTTGACGCCAAGATGGAAGAACTTGCCGCCCGCAAGAAGCCCGCGGCCCCGCCGCGCGTGAACAAGGTGGCGGCCGCCCCTGCTGCGGAAACGGCCGACGCGGCTGACTGATCGCGTTCATTCGCGCGGTCATGCACGGTTTTGGAAAAGGCGGGACACAGGTCCCGCCTTTTTCTTTTGCATGCGTATTGTCCAGCCATGTCCGCGCGGTGTGCCCGCGCGCGTGATTGTGCTGTAGGATCAGGGGATCATGGTTGTCTCATTGATTGTCATACTGGGTCTTGTCCTGCTCAACGGGCTTTTTGCCATGGGCGAACTGGCCCTGATTTCCGCTCGCCGGGCGCGGCTTGCCATTCTGGCGCGTGATGGTGTCAAGGGATCGGACCGCGCCCTGAAACTGGCGGGAGACCCGCAGAGCTTCCTGCCCACCGTCCAGATCGGCATGACCCTTGTCTCCATTCTGGAGGGCACCTTCGGCGGCAACAGTATCGAAGCAGGCGTCAGCCACTGGCTGTCCCATATCCCTGCCCTGCGCTCCATTGCGGATGAACTGGCCATGTTCCTGGTCGTCAGCAGTATTACCGCGGTCATGCTGGTGCTGGGGGAACTGGTGCCCAAGCAGATCGCGCTGCGGCAGCCCGAACTGATCGCAGCGCGCCTGTCGCTGCTGCTGGAATGGATGGCGTGGCTGACGCGGCCCATCGTGTGGCTGCTGGGGCGATCGTCGGAACTGGTGCTGAAGCTTATGGGTATTGGCGGCGCGATCCGGCAGTCCGTCTCGGTCGAGGAACTGCGGGCCTACATTGCCGAAGGGGCGCAGGCTGGCGTGCTGGAGCAGGAAGAGCGCGACATGATCGAACGCCTGCTACGCCTGGCCGAACGTCCCGTGCGGGCCATCATGACCCCACGGAACGAACTGTGCTGGGTGGAACGGCATGTGCCCCGTGCGCAACTGCTGCAGGTCCTGCGTTCGACCACCTATTCCCGCATCGTGGTGTGTGAGGGAGGGGTGGATAACCCGGTGGGCGTGATACTGGCCAAGGACATGCTGGACCGGTTTCTGGATGGCAAAAGCCCATCAGTGGAAATCGGGCTGCGGCATCCCATCTCGGTGCCCGATACGCTGTCGGCCTTTGACATGCTGGAGCGTATGCGCGCGTCCCCGCTGGGCCTTGCGCTGGTGCTGGATGAATATGGGTCGTTCGAAGGGATTGTGACCTCGTCCGACCTGTTTGGCGCCATTGTGGGGGAACAGCATGAACCGGGGAACACGCCGCCCCAGCGGCTGGCGCATGATAATGTGCTGGTGCTTGACGGGTCCATGCCTGCGGATGAGGTGAAGGACCGGCTTGGCCTGTCCGACCTGCCAGCCGAAGGCAGCTATCACACCCTTGCGGGGCTGATACTGGCCCTGCTGCGGCGCGTGCCGGCCAGGGGGGACAAGGTTGTCTTTTCAGGCTGGCTGTTTGAGGTGCTGGAAATGGAAGGGCGCCGCGTGGTGCGCGTGCAGGCCAGCCGCCAGCTTCTGGCGGAAAACTGACTGCTGCGTCCTTCCGTATAAAAACAGGAGAAGTTTTCGGATGCTGCCTTTTCAAAAAGGCGGCGTTCCCGGATGATTTCTGGAAAACGCTTTACCGGAAGCGTCCTTCAATGTTCGGGACGTTCCACAGGCAGGGTATTTCAGACGGCGTGCCATAAAAAAAGGGCGTCCCCCGACAATGGGACGCCCTTTTTTTACGGATATGCAGAACCCGTTAATGGATGGTGTGGCCGGTATGTCCCGCCATGGCCATTTCCGCGCCAAAACCGGGCCATTCATTGCGGGCCAGTGTTTCCAGCGAAGGCGCTGCAATTCCCAGCCTGTCGGCATAGATCCACAGATAGGTGAATGCCCGGCGGACATAATCACGTGTCTCGGTATTGGGCAGGCTTTCGATATACAGCAGCGGATCCTCGCCTTCGTCCATGGTCGCGCTGCGGCGCGAAATGGCGGACGGACCGGCATTATAGCTGGCCAGCATGCGGATCATGTCGCCACCCGGCGGCACATGCCTGCCACCGGCCTGCGTGGAAAGCTGGGCCAGGTAAAGTACGTAGCGCTGCCCGATATCAAGATTGGTCGCAGGGTCATGCAGGTCCACGGGACGCCGGGTGAACCGGTCCTTGTCATGCATGACGAAACCGGCCGTGACCGGCATGACCTGCATGAGGCCATGCGCACCGGAGCCTGATACCGCATTGCTGTCGAAATTGGATTCCAGCCGCGTCAGCGCATAGACCAGTGCCGGGTCCATGCGGAACCCATGTTCAGGCTGCAGCGGCGGCAGGGGGAAGCGGGATGCGTGGGTACTGTGCTCGCTCTCGTTCGTGTCGATCAGCATGAGCATCTGGGCCGACAGGTCCTTCATGTTCATGGCGTCGGCCACCATCTGGGTGGAATGGCACAGTGCGGCGTCGTTCTGGATATCGGGCCACATGCGGCGCAGGGTGGCTTCTGCCCGGTCACGCTCACCCACCTGCAGCAGGGCGAAGGCCCGGCGTCCTGCCGGTGTGGCGGCCACGGCCTCGATATCGATTTCACCCAGCACGCGGCTGCCCGCATGGATGGTCTGCTGTTCGGCCGCCAGTGTCATGGCGGCGTTCGGGCCGATGGTACCGGATGGATGGACGGATCTGGAGGCCGGTGTACGCAGGCCAAGGATCTGTGAGGCCAGAAGGCCGTAGAACGTATGTGGTGCCGCGGCCGCGCGGTGCAGCCAGGGGTGGTAGGCCGCCACGTCACCCGTCGCCTGATGGGCGCGTGCGGCCCAGTAGGCGGCACCGGCGCGGATGCCGCCCGGTGTCAGGCTGGCGCGTGATGCGGCTTCGAACAGGGGTTCAGCCATGTCCGGCCGTCCCTGCCGCCATGCGGCCAGACCGGCCACATAACCCGCAAGACCCAGCCGCTGGCCGGATCTGGCAAAGGCATCGCGCGCGATTGACATGGCCAGCCGGTTTTCACCGCTGCTGAACATGGTCATGGCGATTTCTGCCTGAAGATGGGCTGCATACAGGTCATTCATGCCCGGCGTCACCGCGATCAGGTGCAGGGCGCTGCGTGCCCCCTTTACCCCCTGCGCGGCACGTTCGCGCACCGTGTGGTCAAGCAGGCTGTTACGGGTAAACACGCGGAGCGAGGGGTCATCCTCCTCCGGCAGGCGGATATGCTGCGGGGGGTGACTGCTGTCCAGCGCGTTATGGGCCGGCGCTGGCGGCAGGGGGCCGCCCCTGTTGGGCATGGAGGACAGCAGGGAATAGATCGCGGGCGAATCCGCAAGCCCCGAAAACGTCCGCAGCCATAACCTCAGCTGTCCGGGGCTGGCATGGTAGGCGGGGTTGAGATACCGCGCGGCCAGGATGTCCCCCAGCAGGGTATCATCATGGATCGCGGCCGTTTCATGGATTGCGGCATCGAACTTGCCATCCGCCTGCAGCCGGAACACCCGGCGGATACGGCTGACGTCATCGGGCGAGAGGGGACGCGGCAGCCCGGCACTGCCCTGCGTGGGCAGACGCGGAAGGGCGAGTGCCGTTTCCTCGTTATGGTCGCCGTGGCTGGCCGGATCCTGATCCGGCCTTCCGGCGTCCACCGTTTGGGCACGCAGCGGCGCGAACGCCGCTCCTGCCAGAAATGCGGCGCCAGCCAGGAAGGCTGCCACCGCGTGATGGGGGGTATTGAGTGTCCCTCGCATAGCGCAGCCGGATGTAAGCCCTGTGCGGGAGGAAAGCAATAGCTAACGCATTAAGGGGTGGTAAATAAGTTTTCAGAACAGATACGGGAACTATATGTAAACAGTAAAAAACATATACTCGAAACAGAACGAATATCTACCATTCCCAAGCTAATCGCCCGGAATGATTATGTTAATACCCTTTATGATTTTAAAGGATGTTTCCGATTGTTTCCCGGATCAGAAGCATGTCTTTCCATGCATCCCGGCGGGCCGTGGCGCTGGCGCGCAACTGTAGCGGATGGCGCATGGGCAACGCCTGGATCGTAGGCACGGTTGCACCGTCATCCGCACAGTCGGGGGGCAGGGGCAGGTCGCGCCACCGGCCCCGCATGCGCGCCGCCGTGGTGCGCTGGCCCAGCAGGACGGAGACCGGCAGGTTGCCCATGAGTACCACGCGCGCGGGCCGCGCCAGCACGATCGCGCGTTGAATGAAGGGCAGGCAGATCCGTGTTTCGGCAACCGAAGGGGGCCTGCCGCCCGGCGGCCGCCATGGAATGACCGGCGCGCGCAGCAGGGTCGCCTGGTTTATGCCGATACTGCCGAACATGGCGGTGACCAGCGCCCCGCTTTCCCCGGCAAAGGGCTGGCCGCCGCGATCCTCGTCCGCATCCGGGGCTTCGCCAATCAGCATGAGCGGTGCCCCCTCCGGTCCCGCGACAAAGACGCTGTGGGTGGCCGTTTCACGCAGGCTGCACCCTTCGAAGGCGCAGATGGCGGCATGCAGGTCCGCCATCGTGCGCGCGCCACGTGCCGCCTCCCGCGCCGCTGCCACGGCCTGTTCCACCAGCGGGGCGGACCCGCGTGGGACAGGCGGGGGCGGGCGGTGATTTTTATGTGCATTCCCCGCGCCTGCCTGTATGGGGGGGGGCTGTGTCGTCCGGGGGTGGTCGTGTATCGTGGGGGCAGGCGCCAGCCGGTCATGCGGGTGGCTGTCCAGCGCGTCATCGGCGCCCCATTCGACATACAGGCGTAACAGGGACAGGGAATCAGTCATCGGATGGATATATCCCGCACAGGCAATGCAGGCATGCGCCGTTCCGTCCCCATGCGCAGGGTTTGGCAGCGGACGCCGCACGCGGTAGATTCTGGCGTCATGCTCTTACCTCGTCTGTCACGCATGGTCGTGGCCGCCCTTGTTGTACCGCTCATCGCCGGGATTCCCAACCGGGAAATACACGCCGCAACTCCGGATGACACCATCATTCAGGCAGGACAGCACGATCTGGCCACCAACCTGCTGGTGGGCAGCGTTGCCGCCAGCGAGGGTGATAACGCCAGCGCCGCGCTGGCCTTCCGCAACGCAGCACAGCTTGCGCCGACGTTCCGCCTGTTCAGCGAACGGGCGTTTTATTACAGCATTCTGGCTGGCAGCCCGGAGGCCGCGACACTGGCCCGCTCCCAGACACCCGGCGTCATGTCCGCGCTGGTGCTGGGGAATGCCGCGGCTCTTGCCGGGAAATGGGACGAAGCCCTGACGCAGTACCAGGGCGCGCCCGCAGACCAGATCATGACCCTGCTGCGGCCGTTGCTGCGGGCCTGGGCGCTGCAGGGCGCGGGCCGCACGGATGAAGCGCTGGCCGCACTTGAGCCCGCGCGTCAGGATCGTGCGCTGGGGGGATATTATACCCTGCATGCCGCCCTTGTGGCCCAGCTGTCGGGCCAGCAGATGCGCGCGGATACGCTGTTCCGGCAGGCGGCCAGCATGACGGGTGGCGACCTGTTCACCTCGCTGGTCATGGCGCGGTGGCTGGTGACGCAGGGGCACGTGGCGGACGCGCAGGCCCTGATCAACCAGCGCATAACGGGCATGCCGGTGCTGGAGGCGGCGCGCGCCAACATCATGGCCATGATCCAGCGCCCGGTGGTGACCCGCGCGACGCAGGGACTGGCGCAGGCATACGGGCTGATTGCCCTGCTGATCGACCAGCAGTTCTATGCCCGCGATGGCGTGGATGATGATCACCAGCCCGTTGATGCGGCAATG
The DNA here is from genome assembly GCF_018491655.1 of Komagataeibacter oboediens. Taxonomy (NCBI): domain Bacteria; kingdom Pseudomonadati; phylum Pseudomonadota; class Alphaproteobacteria; order Acetobacterales; family Acetobacteraceae; genus Komagataeibacter; species Komagataeibacter oboediens. Next base: position 7,306 of record NZ_JABLUU010000017.1, read on the forward strand.
GAGATCGGCACCCTGCGTGGAACCGAACAGATGATGCTGCGCATGGCGCTGATGCTGGACCCGGCGGATTCGGAAGCGCGGCTGCTGCTGTCCTCCACGCTTCATGCCCGCAAGCAGGACCGACAGGCGCGCGAGGCGCTGGACGGCGCGCCCGCCGATGACCCGCTGCTGCCGGTCTACCGGACCGAACAGGCCGATCTTGACGTGGTGATGGGACATAAGGAACAGGCGGCGCTGGAACTGCGCGACCTGCTGCGGCAGGCCCCCGATGACCGCATGCTGTGGTCCAGCCTTGGCGATGCGCTGCTGGACCAGCAGAAATGGGCAGAAGCACTGGATGCGTACCAGCATGCCATGGCGCTGACCCACCACCCGCTGGAAGGCGATGACTGGCGGCTGCTGTTCGGGCAGGCGATCGCACAGGAACGGCAGGACCACTGGCCGCAGGCGCGTGCGCTGCTGCAGCATGCTCTCCAGCTGTCCCCGAACGAGGCGGACCTGCTGAACTACCTCGGTTATTCCATGGTCGAACATGGCGGCGACCCCGCCCAGGCGGAAACCTACCTGCGGCGCGCGCTGGCGCTGGCACCATCCGACAACCAGATCCGTGACAGCGTGGGCTGGGTGCTCATGCGGCTTGGCCATGTGGCCGAAGGCCTGCCCCTGCTGGAACAGTCCGCCGAGCAGATGCCACAGGACCCGGCCATCAATTACCACCTTGGCGTTGCGTACTGGATGGCGGGGCGCAGGCTGGAAGCGGTGAATGAATGGCAGAACGCAATCCAGTTCCAGCCCGACCCCATGGACCGGCGCAAGATTACGGCGGCCCTGACCTACGCCCGGGCATGGCAGGCCAATGCGGGGCATCCCGGCGTGGCGCTGCCTGCTGACCTCAGGCCTGCGGTTACCCCCGCCGCTCCTTCCCATTCACAGGCAAATGGAACCCATCACTGATGTCCCCACTACGTGAACTGGCTCATGCAAAGATCAACCTGTACCTGCATGTCACGGGGCGGCGTGATGATGGCTATCACCTGCTGGACAGTCTTGCGGTATTCGCCGGGGCGGCGGATGAACTGCGACTGGACTGCGGGTATGGTCGTGGCGGCCATGTCCGCCTGCGGATCGAGGGGACATTCGCCCCCGGTCTGCTGGATGACAGCGCTGACAACCTGATCGTACGCGCGGGCGCGCTGCTGCGTGCGCATGTGGGGACGGATGTTGCCGCCCGCCTGCCGGATGTGGAGATCGTGCTTGGCAAGGAACTGCCCGTAGCGTCGGGAATCGGGGGTGGATCGGCGGATGCCGCGGCGGCGTTGCGCCTGCTGCTGAAGGCATGGGACCTGTCCGTCGATCGTGCCGACCTCATGGTGCTGGCGACCCGTCTGGGCGCGGACGTGCCGGTATGCCTGGACCAGCTGCCAGCCCGCATGGAAGGAATCGGGGAGGAACTGACCCCCGCACCCGGCCTGCCCCCGTGTGGCATGATGCTGGTCAACTGCGGGCAGAGCGTATCCACCCCACAGGTGTTCCGTACGCGTGCACCAGGCTTTACGCCACGTGCGGACCTGCCCGCGCGGTGGAATACGCTGGCGGATATGGTGCGTGACCTGTCGGCACAGACCAATGACCTGCAGGATGCAGCCTGCGCCATCTGTCCCGAGATCACGGCCGTACTCGACTCCCTGCGTGCCGCACCCGGCTGCCGCCTTGCGCGGATGAGCGGGTCAGGCGCCACCTGCTTCGCCCTGTTTGACAGCCCGGAGGCGGCACGGGCGGCTGAACCTGCGGTGCGTCAGGGGAAATGGTGGGTCTGGGCGGGTGATCTGTACCGCACGGGTATGCGGCTGGATGCGCGGGCCGATTCGCTGTCCGCCTGACCGGACATGGGCTGTTGCAGACGGCAGCCCATGAAATATGCCATGGATCAGGAAGCGCTTCTGGTGAAGGCCGTCTCCGGAAAGCGTCGGGGAATGCCACCTTTTTGAAAAATGGCGGCACCCGAAAACCTTCGTTAATTCCTGGCGGAACTCGTGGCGGAGTGTACGCCTAGTCCCGTCTGCGGCGCAGGGCCAGCATTATGATGCCCATAAGGCCCGTGACGGTGGCCAGCTGCGCATGGCGGCTGGTCAGCAGCAGGGGCATGCTCTTTCGGGTGATCATGTCAAATCGGCCATGGGCGGCATAGGCCCCCGGCACGGTTTCATACAGGTCATCGGGTTCGTTGCCTGCAACCGGCGTCTTTTCCATCTGCTTCGCATAGCCCTTGCCCGACAGCCAGCGGTCCGACAGGCCGGGCAGGAAGGTGGCCAGTGCCCAGTTGCGCACACCAGACAGGCCAACCCAGATGTCACGTTCACGCCCGAAGGCGGCGCGGCATATCGCCTCGGCGGCGATTTCGGGTTCGTAAACCGGCCCCATCGGCTTCAGGCGCTTGCCGGTGTGGTTGCGTGTCCATGAAAAGCGTGGCGTGTTGATGGACGGCAGATGGACCAGCACGATATTGATCCGGTCCCCGTCATGCAGGATTTCCGGGCGGATGCTTTCGGAAAAGGCGCGCACGGCAGCGCGGGCTCCGTTTTCCACGGCCTGCAGCGGCGGCGGACGCAGGCTGGCCAGACGGTCGAGGTTGACAATGGTACCATGCCCGCGCCTGCGCATGCGCGCCAGCGCCGAGCGGGTGCCGTTGACGGTACCAAGGTAGGTCACTTCGGTCGCGCGCCGGATTTCATCGGCGTCAAGGGCGGCGACCTGCCCGGTCACGCTGGCGCCCGCGCAGTTGATCCACAGGGTGATGGCGCCAAGGGTTTCCTCGATTTCCTCGGCCGCCTGATCGACGGCCCTGGCGTCGGCCACGTCAACGCAGACGATATGGGTGCGCACGTTCAGTTCGCGCAGTTCGGCCGCCGCATCATTCAGCCGGTCGCGGTTACGGCCCAGCAGGGCGACATCGCACCCCGCGCGGCCCAGCGTGCGTGCTGTGGCGCGGCCGATACCTGCGCCCGCTCCGGTAATGACGGCAACCTGCTGCGGCATGAATGTGCTCCCCCACCCGTTGGAATATAGGCCCGCGAGGATGGTGCAGTCCGCGCGGGGATGAAATCATGACTGGTCCGTCATATCACGCCCCGCCAGACCCGAATACTGCCATGCGGATGGCCCCGGGGCGGCGGGTGGCCCGTCATATGTATTTCAGCGCCAAGATGCCGCCAACCAGCGCCAGCGCGAACAGGCCCGCCACCAGTGGCAGACGGCGTTCGATAAAGGCCTGGATCGGCGCGCCAAACCGGCGCAGCAGGGCGGCCAGCAGGAAGAAGCGCGCCCCACGCGTCACCGCGCAGGCCAGCAGGAAGGGCGCCAGCGGCAGGTGGGCGGCCCCGCTGGCGATGGTGACGAATTTGAACGGGATGGGGGTCAGTCCCTTGATGAGGATGATCCACACGCCCCATTCCCGGAAGCGCTCCTGCAGGACAAGCAATGTGTTCTGTGCATGATAGAACTGCACAATCGGCATCGCAATATAGTCCAGCAGGAACGAACCGATGGTCCATCCTAGCACGGCCCCGCATACGCTGGCCGCCGTGCAGATGGCCGCAAGGCGGGAAGCGCGCGCCCGACACGCCAGCACCATGGGCACCAGCATGATGTCGGGGGGCAGCGGAAAGACGCTGGCCTCGGCAAAGGCGATGACAGCCAGCCATATGATGGCATGTCGGCTGGCGGCCAGGGCAATGATGCGGGCATACAGGCGATCAAGCATTATCGGGCAATGCCATTACGTCTGTCCCACGGCAAGGCATTATTGCGCTCCGGTAACCCGCGGCTCACACAATACCGGGAAGCTGACCGAACGCGCGATGCAGCTGCGCATCGTGGCGTCCTGATGCAGGTCGATCACCTGCTGTATGTCATGGGGGGTGGAAATGGCGGCATGGGGCCGCAGGATGACCTGTGTGATGGAAAAGGAACCGTCCTCGTATTCATCAATCAGGGCTTCGGCGCTGTCGGAATAGGACAGGATACCGATTCCCATGGCGGTGCACAGGTGGATGAACCAGAGCTGGTGATCGGCGCACAGGGCGCCGAGCAGCAGTTTTTCGGGATTCCATTTCTGGGAATCGCCGCGGAAGGCAGGTGCGGCCGAGCCGTCGATAACCGGTCGGCCCACGCAGTGCAGTTCGTAATCACGATGATGGGCCTGCCGGGAAGCCCCGTCATTTCCGCCGTTTCCGGTCCATAAAAGCGAGACCTGATAGCGGTGTGTTCTGTCCGGCATTGAACGCTATATCCTGAATTGTCCGTACGGGAATCGGACCTTAGCAGACAAGTGTGACTGTCACACGCAATCCGTGTGGCTGTCGGTTGCCAAGACGGATATCACCGCCCAGCCCCCATATGATGTTACGCGAAATCGACAGCCCCAGCCCCGTGCCGCCGGTTTCGCGGTTGCGGCTCTGTTCGGCGCGCACGAAGGGATCGAACATGCGTTCAAGGTCTTCGGTAGGCAGGCCGGGGCCTTCATCCTCGATCAGGATGGTGACCTTGTATTCATCGGCGTCCTCGCCATTGCCCTTGTGGGGATGCAGCAGGGTGATCCTGGCGCCGCCGCCATATTTCACCGCATTGGTCACAAGGTTGCTCAGCGCGCGCTTGAGCGCCATGGGGCGTGCGCGCACCAGCACGTCAGGCATGTTTTCCGATACGAATACGATCTGATCCGCCGCATCGAGGTAGGTTTCGGCGGCTTCGTCGGTAATGGTCTGCAACATCGCGGTCAGGTTGACCTGTCCCATCGGCTCGCGCTGGGACGCATCCCGGCCGAAAGCCAGGGTGGCGGCGACCATGGCTTCGAGTTCATCAAGATCACTGAGCATCTTGATGCGCATTTCATCATCTTCAATGAATTCGGCCCGCAGCTTCAGCCGTGTAATCGGCGTGCGCAGGTCATGGCCGATCGCGGTCAGCATGAGCGTGCGGTCCGTCAGGTAACGGCGGATCCGGTGCGCCATGGTGTTGAACGCATGGGCGGCGCGGGCCACTTCGCGCGGGCCGTTTTCGGGCATGGGGGGCGCGTTCATGTTACGGCCCAGTTCCTCGGCGGCGGCGGCAAGGGTGCTGACCGGCGCGATCAGCCTGCGCACGCCCCACAGGATCAGCAGCCCCCCCGTGAACGTCATGATGAGGAAGGCAATGGGGAAGGTGGGGGACCGGAACGGGCTGGGTCGGGGCAGCACGTAATGGATGGTGACCCATCGGCGTTCATCGGGCAGCAGGAAGGCCACGGCCCGCCTGCGTCCGGTCGCGGGGGAAACCAGCACCTGTTCCGGGCGCATGGAAGGGGGCAGTGGCCCCATGCCCTGATCGTTTTCCGGACCAAAGCCATGCGGCCCGCCCGGGCTGTCGGGGCTGAAGGGACCGCCGCCATTATGTCGGCCGGGCCCATCGCCCCCGCCATCCGGCCCACCCGGGCCAAAGGGGACAGGGGCCATGTCATCGGCTCTGGGGCCGTTCCATTCATGTGGCTGGTGCATGTGCGCAGCGAAGGGGGGACGACCGGGCAGCGCGCGCGCATTGATCATGTCCGGCTCGGGGCCGGGGGTCAGGGTAATGGTAATGTTTTCGGGCAGATGCAGGGCGGCCAGTTCCCGGTCGCGGTCGGACGGCGCGGTTTCCACTATGGCGCGGTAGTACGTGAACATCTTGCTGCGCGCGCGTTCATAGATCATGCGCTGGTCAAAATCGAACCGGTCCATCGCGTGGATGGTCAGGCCGATGATCTGGATGATTCCCAGCCCGCCAATCAGCAGCAGCGTGGTGCGTGCCGCCAGCGACTGTGGCAGCAGCCGCTGGCGGATGCGCTGCATCCAGCCGGGGGCCGTGCTTTCATCGGTTTCGGGGGAAGACAGGAATGACGACCAGGATGAATTGGACATGGGCGTCGGTCAGTGACGCTCGACTTCTGATGCGAGGACATAGCCACCGCCCCGTACCGTTTTGATCAGCTGCGCGTTGCGTCCGTTATCTTCCAGCTTGCGGCGCAGGCGGCTTATGGCCACGTCGATCGCCCGGTCAAACGGGCCGGCCTGCCGGCCGCGCAGCAGGTCAAACAGCATGTCACGGGTCATGACCCGGTTGGCCCGTTCCAGCAGGGCCAGCAGCAGGTCATATTCCCCGCCGGTCAGCGGGACCTCCACCCCGTCGGGGTTGAGCAGCCGCCGTCGCCCGGTATCAAGCTGCCACCCTGCGAAGCGCAGCGTGTGCAGCACCGGCACGCTGCGGGGGTCGGGGGTGTCGCTGGCCCGGCGCAGCACGGCGCGGATGCGGGCCAGCAGTTCACGCGGGTTGAAGGGCTTGGGCACGTAATCATCCGCCCCCAGTTCCAGGCCGATGATCCGGTCCGTATCATCGCCCATGGCGGTCAGCATGACGATAGGCACGTTGGCCTGCGTGCGCAGCCAGCGCGAAATGTCCAGCCCGCTCTCGCCGGGCAGCATGAGATCGAGGATCACAAGCTGGTAATGCCCCTCCGCCCACCGGCGGCGGGCTTCCTGCCCGTCGCGTGCGGTGGTGACGCGCAGTTCATTGCGTTCAAGAAACCGTGCCAGCAGGTCACGGATCTCGCGATCATCATCAATGATCAGGATATGGGGCAGCGGGCTCATGGTACCATCCTACATGACCATCGGGGCAGGAACATCAGATGTTTCAATCCGTTGCAATTGCCGCCCTGTCAGGGTCAGGCGCGCGGCCTCAGGCCAGCCAGCCAGGAACCGGCAGGTCCTTGGCGCGCAGGAATTCGGGGTTGAACAGCTTGGACTGGTACCGCGCGCCACCGTCGCACAGGATGGTGGCAATGCGGTGTCCCGGCCCCATGGCGCGCGCGACCCGGATGGCTGCGGCGATGTTGATGCCGGCCGACCCGCCAACCGATAGCCCTTCATGGATCAGCAGGTCATAGATCTGCTCCAGCGCCTCAGGGTCGGGAATGCGCACGGCGTCGTCGAAGTGCAGGCCTTCCAGGTTGCCTGTCACCCGCGACTGGCCAATGCCTTCGGTTACCGATGATCCGCTGATCGACAGGTCGCCCGTCTTGACCCAGCCGTAAAGGCCCGACCCCTCCGGGTCGGCCAGGACGACGCGCGGGCGGGCGACGCCAGCCTGTTCCGCGCAGTCCTCAAGCCCCAGCGTGACACCGGCCAGCGTGCCGCCCGTCCCGCACGAGCAGGTGAAGGCGTCGATCCTGCCCCCCATCTGGTTCCAGATTTCGGGGGCGGTGGTGTGGCGGTGGCCTTCGCGGTTGGCGGTGTTGTCGAACTGGTTGGCCCAGACGCCGCCGGTTTCCTCTGCCAGGCGGCGCGAAACATGGACGTAGTTGCCAGGATCACGGAACGGCTTGGCGGGGACCAAGCGCAGGTCGGCGCCGATCATGCTCAGGAACTCGATTTTCTCGCGGCTCTGCGTCTCGGGCATCACGATGACCGAGCGGTAGCCGCGCGCATTGGCCACCAGCGTCAGCCCGATGCCGGTATTGCCCGCCGTCCCTTCGACAATCGTGCCGCCGGGCTTGAGCGTGCCGCGGCGTTCGGCGTCGTTGATGATGGCAAGGGCTGCGCGGTCCTTGACCGAGCCACCGGGGTTCATGAATTCCGCCTTGCCGTAGATATCGCATCCCGTTGCCTCCGATGCCCGTCGCAGGCGGATCAGGGGCGTATGGCCGATGGCGGCCGGCATGTCCGGTGAGAGGGAGGGGGCGGGATTTGCACTTTCGGCCATAAGGCAGCACCTTCACTGGTCTGGATCATATCATGCGGCACGGCGGCCGGACATGGCGGCCATGCCGGGCGTGTTGCATTCCTTACTATCAGGAATGCGTGCGGCTTGGCATATCCCTAAACAGGTTTTCCCGATGAAAGGAAACAGCAATGATCGATGATATTTCCCCTACCGCTGCATGGGAGGCCGTGCGCAGCCGCCCCAACGCATGGCTGGTTGACGTGCGTACCCCCATGGAATGGGAGCATATCGGCGTGCCCGACCTGTCGGGCGCAGGCAGGACACTGGTGCGTGACAGCTGGCAGCTGCCGCCTGCGGGGCAGGTCAACCCGGATTTCGTCACCACGCTGGAAAAGGCAGGGATCGGCAAAACGGATGAGGTCTATTTTATCTGCCGTTCCGGTGCGCGCAGCATGGCCGCAGCCCACGCGGCGTATGATGCGGGATACCACAACGTGCATAACGTGGCCGACGGGTTCGAGGGACCGGAAGACGCAACCGGTCGCCGTGGCTGCGTTGCGGGCTGGCAGGCATCCGAACTGCCGTGGTCGCGTGGCTGATCACCCGGCAGGTAATGTCCGGCCCGGCGGAGATGATCCTGCCGGGCGGGGTGATTACTGGTCCGCCTGTGGTTCGCTATCGGCGTCGTAGCGGACCTGCAGCACGACACACCAGGGATAGCGGGGGTCAAGGCTTCGGCCCCGGTGGTCGAACAGCCGCCCGTCCTGTCCCACCGGGACATGGGTCAGGGCAACCGCGTCATCTATGTTGCCGCCGATGATGCTGATTTCATGGCCGAAGGGCGCATCATCGTGGGGACCAGCCACCACGATGCCGCAATGGGCGGGAAAGCCCTGTGGTGTGGGCAGGTCACGGAAGCGCACCGACTTGCTGGCCCCGCGCCCCACGCAGATCAGGTCCCCCGGTTTCGGTGCGTAACGGGCGGGGTTGCGGGCCTTCACGCCCTTTTCCTGTCCCGTTGCCGCGGCGTTGATGTAGGTGGCGTGGTTGGGGGAATAGGCAAAGCGGTCATTCGCCCCCGCCACCCGCATGACATACGAAATGAACGCCGCAGACCAGGCAAAGCGGCCATCATGCACGAAATCGGTTATGTGGCCGTCCGCGTCATGCTTGCCGTCCCATGCGATCTCGGTTTCCTGCGGGTCCTGGCCAATCCACCAGTATTCGCCCACGCGCTGCCACAGGCCGGGCGTGCGTTCGGGCTTGACCACGGGCGTGGTCGGCTCGGGGCGCAGCAGGGGATCGTCATCACTGACCGGTTCCCCGAACAGCCGCCATTCGCGCAGGGCGATGGCCACCACGTCCTGCCGGGCAAAGGGTTCGTAATTGCGGGTGGCGAAATCAGGCACATGGGTGTTGACCGCCAGCGGTCCGGCCCCGGTAGCGTATTGCGCAACCGGCGTGGTCGCCCGCCGGGCATGGTTGTCAGGACCATGGGCACAGGCGGCAAGGCAGGCCAGGGAAACGAAAAGGACGATCTTGCGCAAAATCGGCACTCCATTGCAGGCGGCGTGCCCAATCCATACGGGGTGCACCGGCCCGGTGGAAGGGGGCAGCCCGTACATGGGATGAAAATGCGCCATTCATTCCGACGAAAAAACATGGCAGGCGTTTTCAGGCAGACGGCATGTCCCGAAGTGCCTTGCCTGCGCGCGGATACGCCCGGGGCGGGTTAATTGCCGATCCGGTCACCAGTATTGTTGGCGGACTGTGTGCGCCACATGCCTTCGGCCACCATGCATTCCGAGAAAAAGCGGATATGGGTACTGCCCACCGTGGTGGTTGCGCTGCCTGAATTGTTGCTGGACAGCGCACCCATCGAGGCTTTTGTCTCACATTTCTGTTCAGCGGCGACATAGCGGGGATCGTGTTCATCCATCGCGGGCATGTAGCCCCTGACATGACCATAGGGAGAATCCGCATGGACGCGGTGCTGGGGCACGCTGAAATGATGCGAGCGGGCCAGGGCACACGGCGCAAGGACAGCGGTCAGGCACGCGCCCGCGGACAGGGCGCGTAGGAGGGGCGGCATGGGCAGTTTCTCCGGTTTGCAGCTCTGTTGCGGGTATAGGGGCACCGCCCGGCCGTGTCAGTGGCTGACGGCGCTGGCCATGCGTGCATCGGTGGGCTGGGTTGTGGTTTCGTGGTTGTCCGCAGGCAGGCTGTCGGGACGGGGCAGGGAGCGCGCCTCGATCTGGAGTTCCTGTTCAATGAAGTCCAGTTCCTGGTTTATGGTCCATTCGGTTTCGTCATTGATGTGTTTCTGGACCACGCGCATGTGCAGGCGTTCGCGCATGTGCCGGATGATCCGGAAGCGCAGCGCCAGTTCGGCGCGTTTTTCCCGGATGGCGGTGGCGCGTATGCTGGCCTCCGCCGCGCGGGAATTGTCCAGCCTGTGCACCGTATCCTGATATTCATGCAGCAGGCGGCCAATGGCTTCCTGCTTCAGGTCCACCGATTCTTCATGGCCGGGCAGCCCGTCGATTTCCTGCTGTGCCAGCGCCGCCTGTTCGGCATGCAGGGTTTCGATGGCAGTCTGCGCCAGTTCGATGCGCATCATGTCCAGTTCATGCAGGGTGGGGTCTTCTTCATCGGTGCGCATGCCATGCAGCAGCGGCGGGATGGCCATGCTGGCCAGCAGCAGTGAACAGATGATCACCCCCGCCGCCAGCGTCACCAGCAGGTCACGGCCCGGAAATCCCGGTCCCGCCACCGACGCCACCGGCAGCGAGAGCACGGCCGCCAGCGTAATGGCCCCACGTGTGCCCGCCACCGTCATCAGCATTACGGTGCGGGCGGAAGGGATGACCGTCTTGCGGTGGCGGAAATGGGCGAACAGCCGACGTGCGGAAATGGAAATCCAGATCCATGCGAAGCGGATCAGGCTCATCATCAGCTGGATGCCCACAATGGCCAGGATCAGGAACCATGGCGATACGCCACCCGCGCGCGCGATGGCGGCCCCCCCGCTGACAAGATCGGGCAACTGAAGGCCCAGCAGCAGGAAAATCACGGCGTTGAACGTGAAGTTCACCATGTCCCACACCGTGGTGGCTTTCAGTCGCGTCTCGGTCCGGGCTTCGTTCATCACGCCGGTGAACTTGACGGTCATGCCCCCGGCCACGGCGGCCAGGATGCCCGAACACTGCAGCGCGTCGGCAATCAGGTAAATGCCGAACGGCAGCATCATGGCCAGCGTGATATGGGTGGGTGGATCGTCATAGCCGCGTATCAGCAGCACGTGTTCCGCCCGGCACGCGGCCCATGCGCAGGCAATCCCGATCAGGATGCCGCCCGTGGACATGAAGATGAAGCTGCCCAGCGCCTGCTGGAAGGAAAACAGTCCCGTCATGGCCGCCGCCACCGCGAATTTGAAGCACACCAGCCCCGATGCGTCGTTCAGCAGCGCCTCCCCATGCAGGATATGCACCACGCGCGCGGGTGCCCGCCCGCCTTCGATCATGCTGCCGACCGAAACAGCATCGGTGGGGGACATGACGGCGGCCAGCGCAAAGGCCGCGGGCAGCATGATGGGCGGGATCAGCCAGTGGATGAAGTATCCGCATGCCAGCGTGGTAAAGACCACCAGCCCCAGCGCCATCATGATGATGATGTTCCGCAGTTCCCCGAATTCGCGCATCGGCATGCGATAGGCATCGGCGTACAGCAGCGGTGGGATGAACAGCAGCAGGAACATGTCGGGATCAAAACCGATATTCAGCCCCGCCAGGGCGGCAATCGCCCCCACCCCGATCTGGATCAGGGGCAGCGGCACGGGAATCCGTCCCACGCGTGAGATCAGGCTGCTGAGTCCGGTAACGGTCAGTAATGCAAGGGTGATGAAAACGGCATGCATCTGCGGGGGTCTTTTTTATATTTCTATTGTCATCGGCAAATACTTCATTTTCCATTTAATTAAAAATACAAAAAATGTTATTTCGAAGTTCCTGTTTTGTTATTTTCTTCTGCCTGCCATGCAGGAAATAAAGATTTCCCTCCGCTTTCATTGACCCTGTGCGCCCCAATTCCCATTATCGAGGTAAGAGTGACCGCAAGGTCGTATTCATGATGTTCGGGACGATAACGGGCGTGGCACAGGCCGGGCTGGCATGTTCCGACGGAGGATGATTTTTAAGTGAGCAAGGATCCATACGAAGTACTCGGCATAGCCCGCACGGCAAGCCAGGATGACATTCGCAAGGCCTATCGCAAGCTGGCCAAGAAGTACCATCCTGACCTCAATCCCGGCGACAAGGTGGCGGAAGAGAACTTCAAGGCCGTGGGCGCAGCCAATGCCCTGTTGTCGGATGAGGAACAGCGCGCCCGCTTCGACCGTGGCGAAATTGACGCCACGGGACAGGAAAAGGGCTTCGGCTTTGGCGGCGGACGCTATCGTGATCATGCCGAAGGGGCGCAGGGCTTCAATTATGGCGGCGGCCAGTTTTCGGAAGATGACCTGGGCGATATTTTCGGCACCATGTTCGGTCAGGGCGGGGGCGCCGGGTTTGGTGGTGGCTTCCGCCGCCGCCCGCAGGGACCGCAGAAGGGGGCCGACCGCCAGTATGCCCTGACCGTCAGCTTCCTTGATTCCGTCAATGGCGGTACGTCGCGCATTACCCTGCCCGGTGGCACGCAGCTGGATGTGAAGATCCCCGCCGGTATTACCGACGGTCAGGTGATGCGCCTGCGCGGCAAGGGCGATCCGGGCGTGCAGGGCGGCCCCGCCGGTGACGCGCTGATTACCATCACCGTCGCCCCCGACAGCACCTACACGCGCGATGGCAATGACATCCGCATGTCGCTGCCGGTGGACCTGAAGACGGCGGTGCTGGGGGGCAGCATCACCATTCCCACGCCTGCGGGATCGGTGAAGATGAATGTGCCCCCCCATTCCGACAGTGGCAGCGTGCTGCGGCTGCGCGGGCGTGGGGTCAAGGCGCATGGCAAGCAGGAAGCCGGCAACCTGTATGTCAAGCTGGTCGTAACCATTGGCAAGGTCGATCCCGCGCTTGAGGCTTTCCTGAAGGGCACGACGGATCAGGCCGGGGAGCAGGGGAAGGATAAGGCATGATCACGCTCGAAACCCTGTGCGTGCGCATCGGCAACGTGCCGGCGGACGAGGTGCAGGGCTGGATCGACAGCGACTGGCTGCGCCCCGAAGGGGTGCGCGGGCATTACCTGTTCCGCGAGATTGACGAGGCCCGCGCCCGCCTGATCCTTGAACTGCGCGATGACATGGGCATCAACGATGAAGGGATGCCCGTCGTGCTGTCCCTGCTGGACCAGTTGTATGCCGCCCGGCGGCAGATGCTGCGCCTGCGTGAGGCCATAAGCGTCCCGCGCGACGACGAACTGCGCAGCCGGGTGCGCGCCCTGCTGGCCAGTATGCACGACTGACTGCCATGCCCCCATGCCTGGACCGGCATGGGGGTATTTTTTTACTTAATCCGCGCGGCTGAGTGGCAGGTCCAGCTTCTGCCCCGGCTTCGCGCCCTGCATCTGCAGGTCGGCGGCGTTGGGGGATGTCAGGCGGAAGACCGCGCGCGGGTTGTCATCAACCGACCGCAACGAGGTGTCGTCCTGAACCTTCATCTCGATGGTGCGTCCGGTCAGGCCGGTAATCTTGCCCAGCGAGTCCGGCAGCCGGAGGTACAGCCGCGCCGCCGGGCCAAGTGCCTTGTTGGCGCTGATGGTGACGGGCTTGAGGCCCAGCGCCGTCCAGTCCCCGGTATATGCGCCGGGGCCATAGGGGGGCTTGGGGTCCGTGCTGTCGGCGCGGGCGATGGTGCTGCTGCCGACAACGCCACCAAGGGCCAGCGCGGCAAGCGCCATGTGGAATGGTTTCATCAATCCAGTCTTCCTGATCGTGTTTCGGTCGCCACAATGGCAGGTGCGCGCGCCCCTAAGCAAGCGCGGGGGCTGCACGTCAGGCCCCACGAAGGGGAACGGATACGGCCTGTTCCATATTTTTTATATATGGAAAACGCCTTGAATATATATTGGACGTACGAACCCGGCTGGCTCACCATCCCACTGCAATCACACATGACCGGGAAGTGCGGCGCCCATGCTTGCGCTGCCACCCGATGCAGGAGACTGAGGTCTTGAAGCTGAAATGCTACTCGGTAGGCGATGTCGATACCCGCTCCAGCGCCGCGGATGCGACTGGCGTGCGTCCGCGCATGAACCGCCTGTACCAGACGTCCACCATGGCAGCGCTGCTTGATGCGGTGTACGATGGGGAAACCACGCTTGATGAACTGCTGATGCACGGCAATTTCGGGCTGGGCACGTTCAACGCGCTGGATGGCGAAATGATCGTCAATGACAGCGTGATCCACCAGTTTCGCGCCGATGGTCAGGCGGGCCGCGTGCCCGGTGATCTCAAGACCCCGTTCGCATGCGTCACCTTCTTCAACCCGGAGAAGGAATACATGATCGATACCGCGCGCGACAAGGACGGGTTCGAGGCGATTGTCGACCAGCTGGTCAACAACCCCAACCTGTTCGCCGCCGTGCGCTTTACCGGCATGTTCGAACGTGTCGAGACCCGCACCGTGTTCTGTCAGTGCCGCCCCTATCCGCCCATGCTTGATGTGGTCGCGCGTCAGCCGACCATGCAGCTGGGGGCATCTACCGGCACCATGCTCGGTTTCCGCACGCCGGGTTACATGCAGGGTGTGAACGTGGCGGGCTACCACCTGCACTTCCTGACGGAAGACGGGCGTCGTGGCGGCCATGTGACCGATTACGCGGTGCTGAAGGGCAAGCTGGAAGTGGGCGTGATTTCCGATGTGGAAATCCAGCTGCCCCGCACGGAACAGTTCGCCCGCGCCAACCTGTCCCCCGAAAACATTCACGAAGCCATTCGCGTGGCTGAAGGCGGCTGAGGGGGCTTCTCCCCTCCCGTTTACTTGGATTGACCGCCCGCGCCCTGGCTGCGGCGCCTCCCCGTTCAGGAATCTGGAACAATGACTGACAAAAGCAAACCTGCCGCGCCTGAGTGCGGGGCGGACATGATCGTGCGCAACCTGGTCGCACATGGCACGACCCACGTATTCGGTATTCCGGGTGCGAAGGTGGACCGCCTGTTCGATGCACTGGTGGACAGCCCCATCGAAACGGTTGTGACCCGTCATGAACAGAACGCCGCCTTCATCGCCGGTGGCATCGGCCGCCTGACGGGCAAGGCCGGCGTGGCGATTGCCACCTCCGGTCCCGGTGCGTCCAACTTTGTGACCGGCCTTGCGACCGCCAATTCCGAAGGCGACCCGGTGCTGGCCATTGGTGGCGCGGTCAAGCTGGCTGACCGGCTGAAGCTTACGCACCAGAGCATGGACACCGTTGCCCTGTTCCAGCCGATCACGAAATACAGCGCGGAAATCACCTCTCCCGCCGCCGTGTCGGAATGCATTTCCAATGCGCTGCGCTTTGCCGAAAGCGGGCGTCCGGGCGCGGCCTTCGTCAGCACGCCCATGGATATCCTGTCCATGCCAGCTGAAGGCAAGGTGCTGTCCGGCCGCAAGGTGCCCACCACAGGCGCCGCCCCGGCTGAAGCCGTGAACGAGGCCCTGACCCTTGTGCGCAAGGCGAAGCGTCCCGTCATCCTGCTGGGCCTGCTGGCCAGCCGTCCGGATGTGGCCGACGCGGTGCGCGCGCTGGTCGCGACGACGGGCGTGCCGGTCATTGGCACCTACCAGGCCGCAGGCGCGGTATCGGAAGAGCTGTCCGATCGTTTTGGCGGTCGCGTTGGCCTGTTCCGCAACCAGCCGGGTGACCAGCTGCTGCATGAAGCGGACCTGGTCATTTCGATTGGCTACAACCCGATCGAATATGACCCGTGGCTGTGGAATGTCGATAACGGCCGCAAGATCGTCCATGTCGATGTCGTGGCCGCTGAACTGGACACCCATTACGATCCGGCGGTGGAACTGGTGGGTGACATTGCGGCATCCGTGCGTGCCCTTGCCGCACAGGCGGGCAAGCTGCCGCGTGCGCCGCAGCTGGAAGACATCCTGTCGCAGTATCACGCGACCCGTCTGGCCGCGCTGTCGGGTGCGCGCAGCACCAGCAATACCGCGGTGCATCCGCTGCAGATCGTGCGAGAACTGGAGCCGTTCGTGACCCCCGATGTCACGATGTGCCTTGATATGGGCACCTTCCACATCTGGCTCGCGCGTTACCTGCTGTCCTTCCGTGCACGCCAGATGCTGATCAGCAACGGCCAGCAGACCATGGGTGTCGGCCTGCCGTGGGGTATTGCCGCAAGCCTGGTCAACCCGGCGCAGAAGGTGATCTCCATTTCCGGTGACGGCGGCTTCATGATGTCGTGCATGGAACTGGAAACGGCGGTGCGGCTGAAGTGCAACCTGATCCACATGGTCTGGGTTGATCAGGCCTACAACATGGTCGAGATGCAGGAAAAGAAGAAGTACGGCCGAGGATCGGGCGTGGAATTCGGACCGATCGACTTTGCCATGTTTGCCCGTTCGTGCGGTGCGCACGGCATTGCGGTACAGTCCGCCGACGGGATTGCCGGTGCAATGCGCGAAGCCATGGACATCGAAGGCCCGGTCGTGATTTCGGTGCCGGTTGACTATTCCCAGAATCACCTGCTGATGAAGCCGCTGGCGACGCTGGGCGAGACGTCGGCCGCTGCGTAAAACCGGCCGCATGCGTGAGTAAAACGGCCCGCCACGCCCTGACCGGCGGGCGGGCCGTTCTGTTTGGACATGTGACATCGGCATTTTATGCGCACGTCGTCCGATGCGGCACATGCCAGACTATGAAACGCCATTTTGGAAATGCGGCATGGGCCGACCACAGGTCGCCAGCAGGCTCCGGAATGGGATTGAGGAACAAATAAAATGCTGAAAGCGGCACAGGACATGTCATCTACTGCGGGCGCACAACTGGTTACGGAACTTCAGCAGATCGTAGGCCACCACCATGTGCTGACCGAGGACGGGGCGACGCTGCCTTACCGTCGCGGGTTCCGTTTTGGTGAGGGACGTGCGCTTGCGGTGGTCATGCCCGGTTCGCTGGTGGAACAGTGGCGCGTGCTGCAGGCCTGCGTGAAGGCGGGCGTGATCGTGATCATGCAGGCGGCCAATACCGGCCTGACCGGCGGGTCCACGCCCGATGGCAATACCTATGACCGCGATGTGGTGATCGTGCACAGCATGCGCATGCGCACGATCCACCTGATCGGGGAAGGCAGGCAGGTCGTCTGCCTGCCTGGCGCCACGCTGGACCAGCTGGAAAACATGCTCAGGCCCATCGGGCGCGAACCCCATTCGGTCATCGGGTCGTCATGCATTGGCGCGTCGGTATTCGGCGGTGTCAGCAATAATTCCGGTGGTGCGCTGGTACGCCGTGGGCCGGCATATACCGACATGGCGCTGTTTGCGCAGGTATCGGACAAGGGCGAGCTGCAACTGGTCAACCACCTGGGCATCGAACTGGGCAGCGACCCGGAGGAGATCCTGAAGCGTGCGGAGGAAGGCAACTTCCCTGAAGCCAGCATCAACTGGAACGCAGGCCGCGGGCATGATGATGACTACGCCCGTCATGTGCGTGACGTGAACGCTGACACGCCCGCACGTTATAATGCCGACCTGCGCCGCCTGCATGAAGGGGCGGGCTGTGCGGGCAAACTGGGCCTGTTCGCCGTCCGCCTTGATACGTTCGAGGCCGAAAAGGATCCTGTCGTCTTCTATATCGGCACCAACCAGACCGATGTGCTGGAAGACGTGCGCCGTCATATCCTGTCGTCCTTTGCCGAACTGCCGATTGCAGGCGAATACCTGCATCGGGATGCGTTCAACATTGCCGAAAAATACGGCAAGGACACGTTTGTCATCATCCGCATGATCGGTACGAAACGCCTGCCGGCCATGTTCGCGATGAAAAACGCGTTCGATCGCCTGGCTGACAGGATTGGCTTCCTGCCCAAGCATTTCAGTGACCGGTTCATGCAGTTCATGAGCCATTTCTTCCCGCAGCACCTGCCTGCGCGCATGCGTGACTACCGTGACCGGTTCGAGCACCACCTGATGCTCAAGGTCAGCGCATCCGGCGCGCAGGAAGCACGGGATTTCCTGAAAAGCCATTTCGCGACGCATGAGGGCGAGTTCTTCGAATGCACCCCCGATGAGGGCGCGAAGGCATTCCTGCATCGCTTCGCCGCCGCCGGGGCCGCCGTGCGGTACCGCAATGTCCATACGGATACGACCGAAAACATCGTGGCGCTGGACGTGGCCCTGCGCCGGAATGATCAGGACTGGTTCGAGGTACTGCCCAAGGACATTGATGACGAGATCATCGTCAAGCTGTACTATGGACATTTCCTGTGCCACGTGATGCATCAGGATTACGTGGTTCGCAAAGGGTATGACTGCATGGCGCTGGAACACCGCATGCTGCCGCTGCTGGACCGGCGTGGGGCGCGGTACCCGGCGGAACATAATTTCGGGCACCTGTATGCTGCGCCCGATGACGTGCTGGCCCATTACCGCCAGCTTGATCCGTGCAACTGTTTCAATCCGGGCATTGGCCAGGCCACCAAGCGCCGGAACTGGGTTGCCGAAAGTGTAGGTTGAGCGCCCGCCGCGCCCGGCGGCGCCCCTGCTGTCCTTTCGGCATGATGGCCCGGTTGCGGGCCATCCATGTGGCTCCCCCCGCATGGGGCAAGGGCGCGGTATCCCGCGCCCCCACACAAGGGAAGGAAAGTCGAAATAATGACGTATACAGTTGGCCATTACCTTGGCGAACGCCTGGCGCAGATCGGGCTGAAGGATCATTTCGCGGTCGCGGGCGACTACAATCTTGTCCTGCTTGACCAGCTTCTTGAAATTGACGGCCTGCGGCAGGTCTACTGCTGTAATGAACTGAACTGTGGTTTCAGTGCCGAAGGCTATGCCCGCGCTAATGGCGCCGGGGCTGCCGTCGTCACCTTCAGCGTGGGTGCGCTGTCCGCGCTGAACGCCATTGGCGGCGCATATGCCGAAAACCTGCCGGTCATCCTGATTTCAGGTGCGCCCAACTCCAACGATCATGGCAGCGGGCATATCCTGCACCATACCATTGGTACGCCGGATTATTCCTATCAGCTTGAGATCGCCAAACGCCTGACCTGTGCGGCGGTGTCGATCACCTCGGCCGAGGATGCGCCGGTACTGATCGACCATGCCATCCGCACCGCGCTGCGTGAAAAGAAGCCGGCCTATATCGAAATCGCGTGTAACGTGGCCCCGATGCCATGCCCGCGTCCCGGCCCGGTTGGCGCGATTCTGGCCGATGTGCCGTCCGACCCGGAAACGCTGAAGCTGGCGATTGACGAACTGGCCAGTTTTATTACCGCGCGGAAGAAGCCGATCATGCTGGTGGGCAGCCGCCTGCGTGCCGCAGGATGCGAGGATGCCGCCATTCGGCTGGCTGATGCGCTGGGCTGCGCCGTGACCACCATGGCTGCCGCCAAGAGCTTCTTCCCCGAGGATCATCCCGCCTATGCCGGGACCTACTGGGGCGATGTCAGCAGCCCCGGCGCACAGCAGATCTTTGACTGGGCGGATGGCGTGCTGTGCCTGACCCCGGTATTCAACGATTATTCCACCGTTGGCTGGACCGCGTGGCCCAAGGGCGACAATGTGGCGCTAATGGATGCGCGGCATATCGCAGCCGGTGGCAAGGCATTTGATGGCGTGCACCTGCGTGACGTGATCGAGGGCCTGATCGACAGGCTGAAGGGCCAGCCGAAGAAGGATGCGACGCTGGTTGAATACCATCGCATCAAAACTCCCGAGGCCCCGGTCGCCGCGGCGGAACCCAATGCCCCGCTGGTGCGTGCCGAAATGGCCCGTCAGATTCAGGGCCTGCTGACATCCGATACATCAGTCATCGCCGAGACCGGGGATTCCTGGTTCAACGCCATACAGATGAAGCTGCCGCACGGCGCGCGCGTGGAACTGGAAATGCAGTGGGGCCATATCGGCTGGTCCGTTCCCGCCACCTTCGGTTATGCCGTGGCGGCACCGGAACGCCGGATCATCGCCATGATCGGCGATGGCTCTTTCCAGCTGACGGCGCAGGAAGTTGCCCAGATGGTGCGGCTGAAGCTGCCGGTGATCATCTTCCTGGTCAACAACCGGGGCTATACCATCGAAGTCCAGATTCATGATGGTCCGTATAACAACATCAAGAACTGGGACTATGCGGACCTGATGGGCGTGTTCAATGCGGAAGATGGCCACGGCAAGGGCTTCCGCGCCACGACTGGCGCCGAGATGGAAAAGGCTATTGCCGCAGCGGTCGCGAACAGGGAAGGCCCGACGCTGATCGAATGCGTGATCGATCGTGATGACTGCACCAGCGACCTGATTTCGTGGGGGCGCCGCGTTGCGACCGCCAACGCCCGGCCGCCGGCTGCGCGCTGATCTCAAATATCAGGACAATTCACAGGATTGGGGGTGCCTTCGGGCGCCCCCTTGTCGTATGGGACGTATTTTCCACGGGCTGTTTCCACGGTCCGCAGATCATCGGGACGTTTTTGGCGAAGCTTTTTTCAGGAAGCTTCGGAAAACCTCGTCTTTTTGAACAAAGGCGACACCCGGAAACTTTTATTATTTTTTATCAACGGATTGTTTCCAGACAGGGTCTTAAACGGGAAGAGGTCGGATAATGACAGCAATAACCAGCCCACGCGTGGGATGTGGCGCGGCGATCATGGACAGGGACGGTCGTATCCTGCTGCTGCGGCGCCTGAAGCAGCCAGAGGCTGGATGCTGGGGCCTGCCGGGTGGCAAGGTAGACCCATACGAGACCACCGCCCATGCAGCCGAGCGTGAAATAAAGGAGGAACTGGGCATCACCATACAGGCCCGTGACCTGCTGTGCCTTGTGGAGCAGATGGATGCCAGAGCCGGATATCACTGGCTTTCGCCCGTGTACCTGATCACGTCATGGCAGGGTGTACCGACCTTGATGGAACCGGACAAGCATGAGGGACCATGTTGGTATGCCCTCGACGCCCTGCCTGCGGAACTGACCGAACCGACCCGTCAGGCATTGGCTGCCCTGCGGACGCGCCCTGAACAGTCGCAGGAAAATAATGTCAAAGTTTGATTTTTATCGTGGCCCGGATGATGGACCTGCGGTCAACTGACCCCACGGTGCAGGTGATCAGGCGTTTTCGGTCGGGGTATTGAGCGTGCGGGCATAATCACGCAGCGCACGACGGTGTCGGGAATAGATCATCCGCGTGGTCTGGGACCGGGTCGGGATTTCCTCGGGCGTTACGGACAGGCCAACGGCGACGACGGGGGAAGCTGCCGGGGACGAGGCGATCGTGTCAACTGCAGGGGTCATTGCTGTTTTTCCGTTATGTGCCAAGGACGGGACGGGCTCCGGTGAATCGGGTTGTTAACCGAACGACACATTACCTAACGTTCATACATGTCAGGAATGAGGCATAAAAGACATACTGCGCTGAAAATTCGATTCCTCAGGTCACATTTATTTGATCTCATGCAACCCTCGCCTGGTGCGGTTTTCGCCTCGAAAACTTTCTGAAAAGTAATGTGGGCGGTTTCATCACGAAGATGAATTAAAAAAATATCTAATTATGCCGTTCCGCAACGGTAGCGATCAGCCGATATGGCGCAATAACCGGCCCTGCATCCATGCCTGACATAAGCCCAGCGTGCGATCGGACCAGTCGGGACCAAGGCTGTGCACCTGCTGCGTGTCATGGTGCGTACCGGTCCATGCCAGAAGCTGGATGCGGCGCTGGATAACAAGGGCGGGCAGGATGTCGAGGTCGGCCTGCGTGAGGGGCCCGGACGTGGCATAGCCCCGTAGCCAGTGGTCAACCCAGCGGGGCACATGCGGGTGGTCTTCATGGAAGCTCAGGGCTGCTGCAAGATCCTGCATGAACCAGCTCAGGCCGCAGTCATCAAAATCGATCACGCGCGTATGCGTGCCGCTGACCAGCAGGTTGGCCAGCCGCAGGTCGGCATGGATCAGCCCGAATCGATGGGGGGGCGTGCCGTAGTCCGCCAGTTGCGCATCAACCTGCCGCAGACAGTGCGCGATCAGGTCGCGTCCGGCCCCGGTCATGCCGGGTACACTGTCCCATTGCCCCCACAGGGCATGGGGGCCGGTCATGGTGGCGGGCACCCATGCCTTGCGGACAAACCCGTCCGGGCGCGTCCAGTGGCGGCTGTGGTCATGCAGACGGGCCGTAATGTGCCCCAGTCGGGCAAAGGCCGCGGGATCAATGTCCGGGGTGGGTTCGTTGCCGTCCATCCATGCAAACATGACGGCATGGCGGGTCATGCCATTATCGCCCGGCAGCGTGCGCAGGCACTGGCCGTCATGACCGGGAACGGGCAGGGGTACCTCCAGCCCCGACGCATGCAGGGCATCAAGCCATGCCAGTTCGCTACAGATCTCGGGCGCTGTATGATAGCCGGGCCGGTGCAGGCGCAGTGCGTAGCGCTCGCCCCCCGTCGTATCGACGCGGAAAATAACGTTTTCTGAAATGGACACCAGCGTTGGCCGGGCGTCCCGCAGGGGATAGCCAGACAACGCAGCATGGGCCTGTTGGTAAAGGAAAGCGGGATCGGTCATGATCCGCTTCCCATACCTTGTGGACGCCCGTTGATGAAGGGGATGTTACAGGATGCAGTTGAACTGCAGGCCCATCACCGCCGCATCGTGGTAAGTGGTGGTGCCGCCGGGGCGGTTGATATACTGGAAATCGGGCTGGAAGCTCATGCCGCGCGCTGTGTGGATGTTGTAGAAGACTTCATACACATCTTCATGCGTCTGGATGCCCCACGCCTTTCCCCACTGGTTGGACAGGAACGGCGTGCCCGCCAGGACCGAGGATTCTTGCTGCAGGACGGATGCGCGGCTCATTTCGAAATAATGGAACATCGCACCCACGGTATCGAGCGGACGCCCCCATGCCGCACCCGTTTCCACCATGCCGGCCCACGCATGGTATTTCATCGCCGAGACCTTGCCCGATGTGTACATGAAACCCGCCAGTGCGATCAGGCCGTTGGTCGGGCCCGCGCCATTGCGGATGAACATCTGGTCGGCCTGGAACCACGCGGTGCTGACACCGGACTGCTTGCGGAACGGCTGATGCGTCAGAACGGCGGAGTTGCCGTTGATGTCCTGGTACAGGTCGCTGTACTGCGAATTGTCATAGCCATAACCCGCCTTGTAGTGACCGGCGAGGTGATGGCGGCCGAATTCTGGCAGCCAGCCGAATTCCACCGGGGTCGAGAACTTGCCCAGGCCGCTCTGTGCCCATGACCATCCCGAAATGCCGCCGTTGTAGGAATGCGGCGATACGGCAAACATACTGGCCATGATATAGGTATTGACCGTGGGCATGACGCGCATGACCACGCCAAGGTTGCCCGACGGCCAGTCACGGCCACCCGGCACGTATTTGCCCGGCGCGGGGTTACCGCAGATCGACACGTTCATGAAGTCACAGAACAGCGGGGATGCGGCAAAGAAGCTGCCAACGGGAATCCAGCCCGCGCTGATATCCAGCCGGTTATGGAACAGTGACTGTTCGGCATACATGTAGACCAGATGGGCGACCACGTTACCACGCGCGCCATAGATCTGCTGCACGCCGGCAAGGGAATCGTGGATGTAATCCGTACTGTCGTTACGGCCATGGCCGTTCACGATCATGGTATGTGTCCAGAAATTCTTCGGTGCGCCCGCCAGCTTGTGCCAGTCGATATCGACTTCCACACCGACCTGCCCGGCATCGGTCACGCCCTGCTTGGCGCCCCCGCGGAAATTGCCCGCCAGCTCCTCATGCACGTCGGCTTCAATATGGACGCCATGCTTCAGCAGGAAGGGCTGAAGCCCGGCCCAGTCCCCGAAAAAATGCTGGTTTCCATAGGGTGCGCTGAAAAATGACCCGGGATCGTTCACGGGAACATTACGTCGTGAATTGACGTTCAGACTGGGCTGCGCACCAATGACGCCCTGACCTTCCCCGGGAATGGCCTGTGCCGATGCGGTTTCACTCAGGGTGAAAAGCGCAAGAAGAAGCAGGGATAGCGGTATAAAAAATCGGGAGAATGTTCTGATCATTCGCGCATCGATAACATATTTCATGCCGAATATAAACCTTGGGAAGGGAATTACGTAAAAACTAATATTTTGTAAAATAACGGTAAAGGGATTTTTTTTTGTTATATCAATAGATTCATATAGAGTGTTGTTATTCCTTGGTGTGTTTTTTTTGTGCAATGCACAAATACATCAGAATTTTGTGTTTATTCTCACATATTACTCATTTTTCCTGCCGTGGGGACACCTGCATGTGCCGCCGCAATGCCCGTTGACGCCGCGACGCGGGAGTGGTGAACATGGCCACATGTCGCGTCTTGATATGAAAAGAACCTTCCTGCCTGTCCGCATCGCCGTGCTGACGGTGTCCGATACCCGCACGCCGGAAACGGACAGATCCGGCGACATACTGGCCGCCCGCATTGCCGGGGCGGGCCATGTGGTGGCCGCCCGCGCCATCGTGCCCGATGACGTGGACCGTCTGGCCGCGACACTGGCGGGCTGGATTGCGGATGCGCAGGTGGATGTCATTATTTCAACAGGCGGCACCGGGGTAACGGGCCGCGATGTCACGCCGGAAGCTTTCGATAAAGTGATCGAAAAACGGATCGAAGGCTTTGGCGAACTGTTCCGTATGCTGTCGTACCAGAAAATCGGAACATCCACGATCCAGTCCCGTGCACTGGCCGGGGTGGCGAACGGTACCTACCTGTTCGCGTTGCCCGGATCATCCGGCGCGGTGAAGGACGGGTGGGACGACATACTGGTCTGGCAGCTCGACAGCCGCCATGTGCCCTGCAATTTTGTCGAACTCATGCCCCGGCTGCGTGAACACCTGTCCCCGGATGACCATCACGACTGACCGGATAACGGGAAGGATGCGGATAATGAGTGCACCAAGGCTTCTGCTGCTGGCTGGTGACTATGTCGAGGATTACGAGGTCATGGTGCCATATCAGGCGCTGACCATGCTGGGCTATCGCGTCGATGCGGTCTGCCCGGGCCGTAAGAAAGGCGAGCATGTCCTGACGGCTATCCATGATTTTGAAGGTGCGCAGACCTACAGTGAAAAGCCGGGTCACCGATTTGCGCTGAACGCGACATTTGACGACATCAGTCACGCGGATTACGCGGGCCTTGTCCTGCCCGGTGGGCGCGCGCCGGAATACCTGCGTCTGGATGCGCGGGTCATCGAACTGATCCGTGCCTTTGCTGACCGGCCCATCGCCGCGATCTGTCATGCGGGCCAGCTTCTGGCGGCCGCACGCATCATTTCGGGGCGGAGGGTTTCAGCCTATCCCGCCTGCCGCCCGGAGGTTGAACTGGCCGGTGGCATATATGCCGATATTGCGCTGGATGCAGCGGTGACGGATGGCAGGCTGGTCACGGCACCGGCATGGCCCGCCCACCCCGCATGGCTGGCGCAGTTCATCGCCGTGCTGGGGGCAAAAGTCAGCCTGTAGCGCTGCGCGATCAGTAAAGAAGTTTTTGGTGAAGCTTTTTGCAAAAAGCTTCCGGTGCCGCCTTTTTTAAAAAAGGTGGCACACGGAAACGTCTGTTCGCTTATTAAATATACCCTCAGATACCGCTGCTGTTCATGGCCGGGCGGTTGAGAATCGACAGGAATTCGCGTCGCGTGTCCGAATTGGTGCGGAAGGTGCCCAGCATGCGGCTGGTTACCATTGATACGCCGGGACGGTGCACGCCGCGCGTGGTCATGCACTGGTGTGATGCCTCGATCACCACGGCCACGCCATAGGGCTGCAGTTCCTCATTGATGGTATTGGCAATCTGGGCCGTCAGGCGTTCCTGGATCTGGAAACGCCGGGCATAGGCATCCACCACGCGGGCCAGCTTGGAAATGCCCACCACCCGCTTGCGCGGCAGGTAGGCCACGTGGGCCACGCCAATGATGGGCACCATGTGGTGTTCGCAATGGCTTTCCACGCGGATATCGCGCAGCAGCACCATCTCATCATAATCATCGACTTCGGAAAAAGTGCGGCGCAGCAGGTCGACCGGGTCTTCGGCATAACCGCAGAAGAATTCGTCATATGACTTGATGACGCGCTGGGGCGTGTCACGCAGCCCCTCACGGTCGGGATCTTCGCCCGCCCAGCGCAGCAGGGTACGGACGGCCTCCTCTGCTTCCTGACGAGTGGGATGGGAATCGATGGGGGTCATTTCTGTTGGTTCTTGTTGTATGGGCCCGTCCGGCACGGACAGGCCACAGGGGGACAGTTAATGAAGGATGGCCGGATGGTGCGGGCTGTCCAGGCTGAATACGGGAATGCTGACATCAAAGTGCTGTCGGCTGGCGGGGCGGATCATATGGTACATCCCCCCCATGAAGCCGGTTGGCGTTTCAAGGGCGGCCCCGGACATGTATTCGAAACTGGCGGCGGCGTCGATCAGGGGCTGTTCCCCCACCACGCCGTCGCCTTCCACGCGGTCGATCCGTCCCTGCCCATCCACGATGCGCCAGCTCCGGCGCAGCAGCTGTATCTGCTCTGTCCCGTGGTTTTCGATACGGATCCGGTACGCCCACACGTAACGGTGTTCGTCCGGCTCCGACTGGTCATCCAGCCAGAAGGTCTGGACCACCACGCGTACATTGTCGGTCGTCTCCTCGAAACAGGGGGTATTGTCCATTGTCTCGCCCAGCGGGGACTCCGCTCCTTCCCCACCGGGGGGAGGGAAAGGCCTGTTCTTGCTCATGGAGAGGATGCTCCTTGTTTACCGGTTGCCCAGCGCCGCAATGCCGCGCTTGAGGTCGTCAATCAGGTCGTCGGCATCTTCCAGCCCGACGGAAAAGCGGATCGCCCCGTCGGTAATGCCAAGGCGGGCACGTTCTTCGGGCGCCAGCTTCATATGGGTGGTGGTGGCCGGATGCGTGACAAGCGAGCGTGCATCGCCAAGGTTGTTGGAAATCGAGATCAGGCGCAGCGCGTTCATGAAGGCGAATGCCCCGTCCTTGCCCCCCTCGACTTCAAACGCCACCAGCGTGGACCCGGCGGACATCTGCTTTTTCGCCAGTTCATACTGCGGGTGGTCCTTGCGGCCGGGATAGAACACACGCACGATGCCGGGCGCATCCGCAAGGAAATCCGCCACCTTCGCGGCATTGCGCGTCATGGCGTCCACGCGCAGGCCCAGCGTCTCGATGCTTTTCAGCATGACCCACGCATTGAAGGGCGACAGACTGTTGCCGGTGTTACGGGTAAACGGGCGCAGGACTTCGTCAATCCATTTGGCGTTGCCCAGCACTGCCCCACCCAGCACGCGGCCCTGTCCGTCGATATGCTTGGTGCACGAATACACCACCACGTCGGCCCCCAGTTCCAGCGGCTTCTGGTACAGCGGGGTGGCGAAGACATTATCCACCACAACCGTCGCCCCGGCCTTGTGCGCGAGATCGCAGATCATGCGGATGTCCAGCACATCCAGCATCGGGTTGGACGGGCTTTCCAGCAGCACGGCACGGGTCGGCTTCGACAGTGCCTCTTTCCACGCCGCCATGTCGCCGCCATCAACGAAGATGGTTTCCACACCATAACGCGGCAGCAGTTCGGCCACGATCCAGTGGCACGACCCGAACAGTGCGCGTGACGCCACGACCCGGTCACCCGCGCGCACCTGCGCCAGCAGCGCGGAGGATACGGCCCCCATGCCCGTCGCCGTCAGGACGCAGGCTTCCGCCCCCTCCAAGTCACACAGGCGGCGTTCGAGGTTTGACGTGGTCGGGTTGCCAAAGCGCGAATACTGGTAGTGCGAGATATCGCCCGTAAAGGTGCCCTCGGCCTGTTCCGCGCTGTCATAGACAAAGCCGGAGGTCAGGAACATCGCCTCACTGGTCTCACCATACGGTGTGCGCTCAAGGCCCGCATTGATCAGGCGCGTGGCGGGGCGAAAGGACTTGGGATCAGGCTGGTCAGTCATGGCTGGTGGCTATTCCTGTGAACGGGGATGGGCGTGAATACGGGCAGAGATGCCGGCGCCGGGGCAGTTCCGGCAGCCCATTCCCCCAAAAAGGCGGTTCACGACCGTGGAAACCATGATGCCCGCGCCCTGTCGGGCGGGATCAGGCCTCTTTAGCGCGTATGTTTTACCTCGCCGCAAGCCGGCCGTATCAAATCACGAGGGCCCGGTGGAAACCGTCCCCGGACATCACTGCTTATTGCGGATCAGGGCAGGGTGCGTCAACTGTCGCCCGTCATGTGGGGGTGATTGCATCCGCACGGCTTGTGCAGTATAGAGGGCCACAACGCGGGTGTAGTTCAATGGTAGAACGGCAGCTTCCCAAGCTGCATACGAGGGTTCGATTCCCTTCACCCGCTCCATCTTTCCCATGAAATCATACATCCGGCGGCCCTGACCTGCGGTCGTTCCATCATGCAATGACGCCTGCCTGCCGGTCTGTTGTCACGGGGCGGGTTCTGGGGCTGCCTGGGTGTCGGTATAGGTCGTGCCGTTCCAGATCCAGCGATCCGTATCATCAACCAGCAGGTCGTGCATGTTGCCATGTACCTGCGGGGTAATGGTGATCGGTCCGCTGACGGAATCCAGCACCAGGGTCCATTTGTGCCCGTCGGGCAGGTACACGGACGTGGAACATCCTGCCGAGCCACACAGGCTGGCGGATTGGAGCTGAACAAACAGCGCCATGCGACGCGGGTTGTCCGACAGCAGGCCCGATCCGGTCAGCAGGACGGGCTGTTCACGCTGGTTTGCGGCATCATGCAGATCCTGCGCCACCAGCCTGCGCGCCTGCCGGTCCAGTTCCGTGCCGGGATGCTGCGCCAGGATGACCGGCCCGCCTTCCGCCCGTGCCATGCCGACACCGGACAGCAGCAGGGCGGCAGGCAGGCAGATCAGACATGCGGCCCGGCGAAGGGAAGGAAAAAGAGGGGGCATGACGACACTCCGGCAGGTTGGACAGGATTGCGCACCCAATGCCCCTCCTGCCGAAAGGTTCCCCCATTCATGGCGGCAGGGTGGCGCAGGCGGCCCGTTTCCCCCAGCCTAACCGGGGCGGGACAGGACTGGCCACCCCTGTCGTGTCGGATGTTCAGCCCTTGGTGTGACGATGGAAGGTCATGGCGGTCTGCGGTGTCGCGCCGGTTGTGCCGGGCCAGCTTGCCTCGATCCGGTCGCTCAGTTCATTCAGCAGGCTTTCCGTTACCTTGGCGATGTTGGCGTTGCTGGCCGTATTGCCATCCATGACGATGGTGGTGCGGTTACGCAGGATGGATGCGCGCGTGTCCTGCGGGATGATGGCCCAGTCCGCGTTCAGCGCGGATTTGCCGTCACGGCTGACATCAAGACGGCTGATATTCAGCTGCAGCCGCCATGTCGGGCGGTCAGGCTGGCTCTGGTCGGTTACGAACAGGTTCGGCCATTTCTGCGCCAGCCGCGCCGTGATCAGGTCGGTAGCCCCTACCGACAGGCGGCTGGCCCAGCGGCCCAGCCCGCTGCGTTCGATTTCATGGCCGTTGCGGACCATGATGTCCTGGCTGTCCAGATAGTCGGGCATGCGCGCGCGCTCGACCTCGATCACAGGCGTGCTGTCCGTGATGGGAATGGTGGAACTGCTTTCCGCGCCCACGGCCACGGCGGGCGCGCCAAGGGTATAGAAGCGGACCGGGGCCGAGGAACAGGCCGACAGCACAACCGCCGACAGCAGCAATCCGCCACCTGCCCGCAGGGCCGGATACAAACGGGAAAGAGAGACAGCGGGCTGGCGCGTTTTCATTTATTGCGTCCCATCAGCAGAAGTTGCGGATTACTTTCGACTTCATTGGCGAATCCGCGCAGCCCGTAGCCTGCTTCCATGAT
This sequence comes from Komagataeibacter oboediens, assembly GCF_018491655.1. Taxonomy (NCBI): domain Bacteria; kingdom Pseudomonadati; phylum Pseudomonadota; class Alphaproteobacteria; order Acetobacterales; family Acetobacteraceae; genus Komagataeibacter; species Komagataeibacter oboediens. The sequence goes on from NZ_JABLUU010000017.1 coordinate 37,042, forward strand.
ATCACGCATCGTATCGTCCAGATTGAGCCTGTCACGTGATTGCGGATCGGTCAGCGTACGCAGGCTGGCAAGTGTCTCATGCGCCTGTGTCATGGTCTGGTGCGTATTGGCGATCAGCGTCAGCAGTTCCGCCCGCCGCGCGGCAAACTGCTGGCTGTTGGTGGAGATCAGCCGGTCCAGCTTGTTGATGGTGATGCTGGCGCGGTTTTCCACATCCGTAATGGTGGCGCGGATGTGGGTGACCGCCGCGTCGCTATGCGCCGATGTCTCGCGGATACTGGTGATCATGCCCGGCAGGTCGCGGTTCATGTCGGCCGCCAGCTTGCGGATGCTGGCCATTGCGGTCTGCAGGTCATGATGAAGCTGCTGGACGGAAGTGGACACCAGCGTGGTTTCCAGCTGCTGCAGCGCCGTCTGCCCCATCGGGATTTCCGTCAGCGTCGTGTCCACCAGTCCCGGGTGCAGCCGCGCCGGGGTTTTGGGGTCGAGGTCGAGGTCAAGCTCGGTCTGCCCGGTGACAAGGCTGTGCAGCGTCATTTCCGCCCGCAGGCCATTGGCGATCAGTTCGGGCAGCGGCGGCAGGTCGCTGCGTCCTGGCGCATGGTTGGGATCGAACAGGATATAGACCGGCATGTAGGTGTGATGGTCCGCCGGATCGACCTTGACCGTAATACGTTCGACAGCCCCCACCGGCACGCCCCGGAAATTGACGGGGGAGCCGATGTCCAGCCCGTTGGTCGGGCTTTCAAAAATGACCATTGCCTCACTGGTACGGCCGGGCAGGGGGAGCGACCCCTTCACGCCCAGTATGATGAGCGCAACGGCCGCAACCCCCAGCACGGCTGATCCGATCAGCGTTTGCCTGCCGGGCATCGGCATTACCCGTTTCCAGCGGAGCCGGAACTGTCCAGCTGTTCACGGTGCATGAAGGCATGGACCATCGGGTCTGTGCAGTGATCGCGCAGCCATGTGGGGGAGCCGTGGGCAATGGCCGTTTTCTGCTCGGCATCAAGAAAGATGCCGTCATCGGCGATGTGGAACAGGCTGGACAGTTCATGGCTGACGATGATGATCGTCGCCCCCAGCCCGTCGCGCAGGTTCAGGATCAGTTCATCCAGCCGGGCGGACGTGATCGGGTCCAGCCCGGCGGAGGGTTCATCGAAAAACAGGATATCGGGGTCCAGTGACATGGCGCGGGCCAGGCCCGCGCGCTTGCGCATGCCGCCACTCAGTTCGGACGGATACTGGTCGATGGCATGCAGCATGCCCACCAGCCCAAGCTTGAGTTCCACAAGCTGGCGGATCACGTCTGGTTCCAGCTTGGTGAACATCTGCATGGGCAGGGCGACGTTCTCGCCCACGGTCATGGAACTCCACAGCGCGCCGCTCTGGAACAGGACGCCGAAACGCCGGCCGATCCGCACGCGGCTGGCATCATCGCCAGCCCAGTAATTGTCCTTTTCCACCAGATAGGTACCGTGCGTGGGACGCAGCAGGCCGATCATGCTTTTCAGCAGGGTGCTCTTGCCACAGCCCGACCCACCCATGACGGCAAAGATGCTGCCCCGCTTCACGCGGAAGGACACGTCGTGCTGGATCACCTTGCTGCCGAACGCCAGCGTCACGTCATCGACCGAAATCATCACCGGACGGTCATCGGTGGAGGGCATCTGGGTATTGGTATCATTCATGGCGGTCAGATCCCGATGACATTGGCGATAACCGCGAAGATCGCATCCAGTGCGATCACGCCCACAATGCCCACGACCACGGCCTTGGTCGCGGCAATGCCAACGTCAGCGGCGCTGCGTCCGGCCTTCAGTCCGATGCGGCAGCTGGTCAGGCCGACAAATGTGCCGAATACGAAGCTCTTGATGAAACCGAACGTGAACTGGTCCAGCGGCAGCGCCTGGATCGTTTCGTGGAAATAGCCCAGTGGCGATACGTCCAGCATGATATAGGACACGAAGAACCCGCCCAGCATGCCGATCAGGCAGCCGTACAGGTAGAGCAGCGGCATGGTGAAGGCGAGGGCGAGCACCGACGGCAGGATCAGGTAACTGGAAACCGGAATGCCGAAAACCTGCAGCGCGTCGATTTCCTCATTGGCCTGCATGGTGGAAATGCGCGCGGCATAGGCGCCGCCGGTACGTCCGGCCATGATGATGGCGGTCATGACAGCCGACATCTCGCGCACCATGGCAATGGCCACAAGGCTTGCGACATAGATGTCAGCCGCGAATTTATGCAGCTCCACCGACCCGACGAAGGCCAGGATCGCGCCGACCAGGAAGTTCACCACGCCCACGATCAGCAGTGCCGCCGGACCCGCGGCATTCAGGTCGGACATGAGGTCGACGGTGCGCATCATCCCGCGCCCGACCAGCGAGGCCAGCCCCCCCTTGGCCGCCGCCGTGCCCATTTCGCTGACACAGCCCACTTCGTTCAGGGTGTCGAGCGTAAACTGCCCCACGGCCGCCACCGGGGCGAAATGATGGGGTGGCGGGGGCGTTGGTTCGGGCGGGATTTCGGGCAGCAGGTCCAGCAGCTTGTGCGCGGATTCCGGCAGGGTGTTGGTATCGACGTTCACATGGGCTTCACGCGCGCTGCGCTTGAGTTCCCACAGGAAGCTGATCAGCGAGGTATCCCATTTGCCAAGCTGGTCGGTGCTGAATTCGACCGGCTCACCTTGAGGCACGTCTTTCAGCGCATCGGCGGGAAAGGCGGGCGTACGTCCTTCCTGTGCAATCCAGTCCCCAGACAGGGTGACAAGGGTCCGGTTCGCCTCGGGCTGAAGATGCCATTGCGGCGCACCATTGACGGACGTATTCACCAGCCTCTCCAACCTCAGTGCCGCAACCTTGCCCGTCCGGTTACGGGGGCGGCATGCACAAAACAATCCCCGTCCATCTTACATGACTGCGTCGCGCATGCGCATGGCGGGCATCTCACGGTATCCTGTTTTCCATACCAGATGACCCGCCCGGCACAAGCCCCGCCGGCGTGGAGGCTCCGCGATGGCAGCGCATGGCTTTGCCCCGTTACCGGTCCATGCGGGGCAGCCCCGGCGGGTCATGCAGGATGTCCAGCGCCGGGTCTGCAGGCGGTTTCCCATGTATGACAGCACCCATGTCCGTCATCACGCGCTGGGCGGTGGGCATGCGGTAATGCAGGGGATCCCAGAAATTATCGCGGTTTTCCGTCAATGCGCTGTCATGGTTGAAATCAAGGGCAACCACGTTGGGCTGGTGGGCGGCAATCCGTTCCACCCCCAGCCTGCATGCCTGCAGCCGGGCCGCCGCAATGCCCCCCGCCGTTCCGTGCAGGAATGCCGATGCGGGCGGAAACCACAGGATGCGGATGGTGGAGGCAGGCATGCGCCCGACCATTGAATCCAGCAGCGCCATGGTGGCCGGTGGCGTGTCGGCCATGCCAGGCGGGGCGGGGCTGTTATCCGGTGGCGACCAGTGGTCGAATGCGGCCTGTACCCGTCCCCGCAACTGGTCGTACCGGTCATCGGGCGGCACGAAACTGGTATAGCCATCCGTGCCAAAACGCTGTTTCTTCTGTCCGGTCAGCCACAGGAACTGATTGGCGGCTTCCTGCAGGGCATACAGGCTGGCCATGTGCAGGTAGCCGGTCCATGCGGGGTGGCCGTACATCCATTCCGGCCACGGACGGTTGGGGGATGTCAGGCTGCCAGGGCGTTCATGGCACCAGGCGGCGTCCACGCCGATCATGACAATGCGCGGGGCGGGATGGGCGCGCAGGAAGGTATCGAGTTCACGCGCCTGTTCCCACGGGCTTGCGCTGTTCATGGCCATGTTCAGGAAATGCGTGCCCAGGGCACGGTTCATCACGGCGGGCTGGATCAGCCGGCTGGTGGATGTGCCCAGCATGACGGAATCAAACCGGGGGTCACGCGCCAGCGCGGGCATGGTGTAACGGGCGTTGGACGTAACGGGTATGCGGGGCAGGCGGGGGGAAAAGGGCAGCACGTCCCATGGGTCAACCGTTACGATGAACAGGTAGAGCCCGCCCCCCACCGCCAGCATGACCGCCAGTGCAAGCCGGCAGAAGTGTCGCCACGCCCCTGCCTGCACCGGCGTCATTGATGGCGGAATGTCACGACCAGTACGTCACGATAGGCCGGTCGTGTGGGATCAAGGGGACGCACCGCGGTGACCCCGTGATAGACGCGGTTGTCATTGACCACCGCCGTATCCAGCGGCTGGTCCAGCATGAAACTGCCCACAAGGGTGCGCTGGAGATCATGGATGGCGGTTTCGCCCGACATGACGTTCTCGCGCCGGATCATCACGACCATGACCCAGTCCACGCCATCACGGTGCAGCCCTTCGGGTGTCGGCTGACCGGGGCTGTCTCCCTGCGCTTCGATGCGGAACTGGTGGATTTCGGTATGCCATGTATCGGGCATGACGGCCGGATCGGTCAGGTCGGTTACGATCCGGTGCATGAGCCGCAGTATGGCGACCAGCGCCGGATGCGTCCCCATTTCCGGTTCCACCGCGCGGAACCAGCGTTCGATGCCGCCATTCAGTTCGTTATAATCGCGGCTCTGGTAATGGGGCTGGTGTTTCTTGCGCTGGATGCCATCGGCGCTGATGGCGAAGGTGGCATGACGGCGGCGGCGGTACCGGCCGCCATCCGCCATGTAGCGGTCCAGTCCCAGCCGGTTCCAGCTGTTGGCGAAGCTGGCCCAGTCACGCAGGCCATACTGTTCCAGCAGGGGGCGCATGTCCCCCGCCGGCACGAAGGCGTAGCCATCCCTGCGCAGGGGGGATTCCAGTTCCGCCAGCAGCATGGGCGTTCCATCAGCCATGGGAAGGGTCATTGCCCTTGGGGCTGGTGGCGTCCTTGCCCTCCCCGTCATCCGCCTTTGGGGCGGCGGCCTTGGGTGCCTCAGGCTGCGCGTTGTGCGCGGCGAGGATGGCGGCGGGATTTTCCTCCATGTTCATGCGCAGGGCGCCACTGGGCGCATTGGCCAGCATGTTGACCGAGGTCGGGATCGGGAAGGCAACCTTTTCCTTCACCATGCGCGCGCCCAGGCGGGCATAGTATTCACGATAGACCTTCCACTTGGCCCCCGCCGCCGTGCGGATGGAACCAAGGAACTTGGCCCCGTTTCCGTCCGCCTGCTCAACACCCAGGAACGAGAAGTCGGACTTGATCAGCGGGCCATAGACGGGGTCCTTGCGCAGCAGGCCCAGTTCGTCCTTCAGGATCGCAGCAACGCGATGCGGATCTTCCGACAGGTCCAGCATGAAGCTGACCACCACAAGGTTGTAATCGCGCGAGGTATTGGCGATCGACGTCACGGAGGAGAACGGGATGATATGCAGGTCCCCGTTGACCGCGCGCAGCCGCAGGGTGCGGATCGACAGGTGTTCCACCGTACCCGCGACGCTGCCCGCCGTGACCCAGTCGCCCACCTGCATCGCATTTTCCACCAGCATGAAGAAGCCGGTAATGAAGTCCTTGACCAGGCTCTGTGAACCGAAGGCGATGGCGGCACCCATGATGCCCGCACCGGTCAGCAGCGGGGCGACGTTGATGCCGATCTGCGACAGCGTGGTCACGGTCACGATGATGATGATGAAGGTCAGCAGCACCGTGCGGATGATCGGCAGCACCGTGCGCAGCCGGGTGGCGCGGGATGCCTGGTCCGATGTCTCGAACCGGGTGATCTGGTTCTGCAACGTGGCGTTGGCCACTTCCCACACCACGATGGCGATGGTGTAGGCGACCATGATCGTCAGCATGGCGCCCACGATCTTCGGACCCAGCGAGCCATGCAGGAAGAAGCGGATGGCGGGCAGGCCCCACGACTGCAGCAGCAGCACGACGGTCACGAATGTCAGCAGCACCGACAGCGTACGCCGGGCCATGGGATAGTAGTAGTCCACGCGGGCCTGCAGGCCGGGGTACCGCTTTTCAGTGGCTTCAGGCACATGGAAGATCTTGTTCTGCAGGCTGAATGCCAGGACCGACAGCAGCCGCGCGCCAAGAATGACCACAATGGTCAGCGACAGCGTGCGCAGGATCCATGCATAGCCGCCACGGATCTGGGTCGCCCATACCAGCCACAGCGCGAAGTCGAAGAACATGGCCGGGATCCACCAGAACCGGACCATCCTGCCCACGAACATCCAGAACGGCTTTTCGCGCAGGCGGCCCGATGGCTGCAGGGCCGCGCCCACATGGTGGCGGATGCGCCAGATGAAGATCGCGATCAGGATATGTTCGATCAGCACCACGGCGCGGATGATGGCTTCCGTGCCGCGTGCGGGCATGTCGAACACGCCGCCCAGCGTGGACAGGCAGACCACGATGGACGGCGCCGCGACAAGGAAGTTCCACCACCGCGTGACCATGCGCGCCGTCGCGTCCGATGCGCTGCACAGGCGGATGGTGGGCGAGTGGGGAACGAATACCGTTTCCAGCAGCAGATAGATCACGCGCGCGATGACATAGGCGTTCGTCAGCGTGATGGTGACCATCGCGGCCTGATGGGTGGAGGTGAACAGGGCGGACGCGCCATAGCCCAGCCCGCAGAACAGGGCGACCGGCATCAGCTTGATCAGCAGGTGCAGCAGCGAATAGGGGATGCGCGTGATGATGCGCAGCGTTTCGTGCTGCTGGCGGTCATCCTGCTGCCGGGTCTGTTCGGTCTGCTGTTCGGCCTTGGCATCGGCGGAGGATGCGGGCGGCGGGGCGGGCTGGTCGTTATCCGCCTGGTCTTCATGCGTCAGGCGCTGGTTCAGGCGCTGTTCGGTCGCGACCGCGCGCGCGGTGACACCCGCCAGCGGCTTGCGCATGGCGATGGACAGCGCACGTTCGGCAACAAGGGCCAGGATGAAGATGATGCTGGCACGTCCCATCGCATCCAGCAGGATCCGGCGCGAATCCGCATTGGACAGGATGGAATGGACCCACCGGCCCACAAAGGCCAGATCCTTGAACAGCGCCATAAAGTTCTGGCCCTGCTGCAACGCGACATCGCGTATGTGGGTCAGTTCGTTCATGGTTTCGCTGCTGATGCTGTCGGGTTCAAGCGACACATCGGCGGGGGCAGCGGCTTTTTTCGCAGGGGCGGGTGCGGCAGCGGCCGGCTTGGGCGCGGGCAGCCCCTTGGCTATGGCATCAAGGGTGCGGGTGAACTCCTCGCGCTTCTGCGGGTCGTTCATGACCGACAGGACCTGCTGTGCCTGCTGGCTGGTTATGCCCTGCGCGGGGGCGGTGGTGTCCGCCGCGCGGGCCTGCATGGCCATGGGCAGCAGAGCCAGCATGAAGGCCGCCAGCAATGTCAGGATGCGGCCCCGTCTGGACCGGGTGGGGGCAGGATGGACCGTTGTCGCGTAATGGGCCGACATGCCGATTGTTCACCTCCTTGGAAATCCGGGAACCCTGCGCAGCGTTGCCCGGGGCCCCTCACCGTAACACCAAAACGCCCGCGCGCATTCCTGCGCGGGGCGGGCCGTCATGCTGCGGGAAAAACATTCAATATCAGAATAGAAGGCCGGCAGACGGGACAAGGTTGCATTTTTGTCATGTTTTTTTGTGTCAGCCGCCCCATTGTGGCGGCAGTGGCGCAGGCGCGCGCGCTTCGCGCCGGATCACGCAGGTGCCCGCCAGAATGTCATGCAGCCCCTGCTTGCGCTGCGTCCACATGACCATGAGGAAACCCACCCCACAGATCAGTGCCGACAGGTATTTGCCAAAATACCGCCCTGCCGCCCGCAGCGCTGTGATGCGGTTGCCATACAGGTCGGTCACGCGCATGCGGCACAGGATCTTGCCCGGCGTGGCCTGCAGGGATGATGCCTCGAACACGATGTAGTACGCGGCGGGCAGCAGCAGGGTGATCAGTTCGAACAGCCCGTTGCCGTTCCAGTGCAGGTGGGGCGTGCTGGAAACGATGGTGTAGTCTGCTGGCTGGATATAGGAAATCCGGTAATCGCCCCCGCTGCCCCCGGTCGATTGCGGGTCGAATATGGAGATCGAGAGGCTGGGCGGCACCAGCAGCATGCCCAGCAGCCCCAGAAGCGCCCACAGCACGATGGAATCGATCACATAGGCCACGACCCGGATCCAGAACCCTCCATAGGTCCAGACATCCTGTTGGGTGGAGGCAGGGCGGAAAAACGGGTTTGTCATGCAGGCTGTTCCTGTCTGGCAGACGTGATGGGTATACCACCACAGCAATGCCATTGCTGCGTGCGCAACGGAACAGGAAAAAAAACGCACGCCCGCAATCAGGCGCCCGGCAGGCGCCTTAGCTGCGATAGGACCCGTTGATGTTGATATAGCCGTGCGTCAGGTCACAGCCCCATGCCTGTGCCGTGCCGTTGCCCAGACCCAGATCGATCGCGATCTCGATTTCCTGTCCGCGCATGTGCGCGACCACGGGCGTTTCATCGTAATCATGCACGACGGTGCCGTTCCGGGCGATCCATGTTCCGCCAATACCGACCGACAGCGTATCGCGGTTGGCGGGTTCGCCACATTTGCCGACCGCCATGACGACGCGGCCCCAGTTGGCGTCTTCCCCCGCAACGGCGGTCTTGACCAGCGGGGAATTGGCGACCGCCATGGCGACGCGGTGGGCCGAGTCATCGGACACCGCGCCCGTGACGACGATGTGCATCATCTTCGTGACGCCCTCGCCATCGCGGATCACCAGCAGGGCGAGTTCCAGCAGCAGGGAATCAAGTGCCGTGCGGAAGTCCGCCAGATGCGGGGACTGCGCATCCTCGATCTCCACATTGCCCGCCTGTCCCGTGGCGAACAGCAGGATCATGTCGGAGGTGGAGGTGTCCGAATCCACCGTAATGCAGTTGAAGCTGCGGTTGACGCCATCAGACAGCAGGGACTGGATCACGCCCGCGGGCAGCTTCGCATCGGTTGCGATGAAGGATAGCAGGGTGGCCATGTCGGGTGCCACCATGCCGCTGCCCTTGACGATGCCCTGGATCCGCACCGTGGTTTCCCCGATGCGTGCCGTGCGGGTCGCGGCCTTGGGGAAGGTGTCGGTGGTCATGATGCCGCGCGCGGCGTCCGCCCAGCCGTTATCCGACAGGGTGGCGTACAGGCCGGGCAGTGCCGCCGAAATCTTCTGGTAGGGCAGGATTTCACCGATCACACCGGTGGAGGCGAGGAAAACCTCGCTCGCGGCACAGTTGACCAGACGCGCTGCATCGGCAGCGTTGGCCTGTGTCGCCTCGAACCCTGCGCGGCCGGTAAACACATTGGCGTTCCCGGCATTGACCACCAGCGCGCGCGCACGGCCATCGGCCATGGCGGCGCGGCACCAGTCCACCGGCGCACCGGGGCACTTGCTGCGGGTATAGACGCCCGCGACGGTCGTGCCCGGCGCGAATTCCGCCATCACCAGGTCGGTGCGCCCCGTGTAGCGGATGCCCGCCGCTGTTGCGCCAAAACGCACCCCCGCCACGGGCGGAAGTTCAGGCAGTGGCCGGGCAAGGGGGGAGACGGGCAGGGCGTTGGCCATGGTCGGTCAGGATCCTGGGATGACAGCGGGAAACGGGGAATGGATAAACAGGTGGCGCGGGCAGGAACACGGTTGTGCGCCCGCCCGCGCCACGTCCGGGTCAGTGGGCCGCGGGCTGTTCAGGCAGCGGCTTGCCATCGGGGCCGTAGCGCACGACCTTGACCTGCGCCAGGGCGTTGCTGACGGCTTTCTGCACGCCTTCCTGGATCAGCTTCTGGCGGATCTGGTCGCGGGTTGCGTCCAGCGTGGGCGTGGGCGCGGTGCGCTTGCCCAGCACCTGGATCACATGCCAGCCGTACTGGGTATGGACCGGGGTCTGGCTGAAGGTGTTGGGCTGCATGGCCGATGCCGCATCCCAGAAGGTCGGCAGCATGTCGCCCTTCTTGAACCAGCCCAGGTCGCCGCCATTCTGCTTGGCCGATCCGGGATCCTTGGACAGCTTGGTGGCCAGCTGGCCAAAGTCGGCGCCGGCCTTCAGCTGCTTGATGACGTCATTGGCCTCGGCCTCGGTCTGCACCAGGATGTGGCGGGCGTGGATTTCCTCGGCGCCCGGCTTGTTGGCGTAGTTCTTGTCGTAATACGCCTTGACCGCGTCATCGGTCAGTGTGGGGGCGACCTGCGCGGACAGATAGGCATTCTGCAGCGCATTCTGCGCAGCCTGCTGCATCTGCTGCTGGACGTCGGGCTGCTTGTCCAGCCCGGCCTTGGCGGCCGCGACCTGGATGGCGCGCTGGTCCACAAGCTGGTTGAGCAGGATCGGCACGATGATGTTGTCGGGCAGCTTGCGCAGCTGCTCGGGCATCGTGGCCATGGCCTGCCGCACGTCATTGAGGCGGATGTCCTGCCCGTTCACGCTGGCGAGGAGCGGATTCTGGTCCGCCGTGGCCGGCGCAGCGGGCTTGGTCGCCGCCGGCGCGGGCGACGCCGCGAGTGCAGGAGGGACAATGAAAGAAGAAGCAAGCAGGGCCATCGTTGCGACAGCCTTTGCCGGACTGATAGTCCGCATGTGCAAAAAACCCTAGTTATGAACGCGTTCGGCAGGCATCATGGCGAAGGGCGGCCCGACCTGCAAGGGCCGGATGCGATATGGCCGTTTTCCCCCGTTTCCGCCATGGCGCTGCGGTCCATCGGTTGACCAGTGGCGGCGTGGGTCCTATCTCATGTCTCCGCGCGAGAATTTTATCCGCCAAGCCTGCCCCCGCCCAGCCGGTCCGCTGCGGGCGTGCGGGACTGTCATTCCGGGAAGGTCTTCATGTTCGCCAGTATTGCCCGCGCCCTGTTCGGAACCGCCAATGACCGGGCGCTGAAATCGTACCAGCGGCGTGTGCCCGCGATCAACGCGCTGGAACCCCAGGTCCAGGCGCTGGACGATGCAGCCCTTGCCGCCAAGACGACCGAGTTCCGTGAACGCCTTGCCACGGGCGAAACACTGGATGCCCTGCTGCCCGAAGCCTTTGCCGTCTGCCGCGAGGCTTCGAAGCGCGTGCTGGGCATGCGGCATTTCGATGTGCAGCTGATTGGTGGCATGGTCCTTCATGATGGCAAGATTGCGGAAATGCGCACGGGTGAGGGCAAGACCCTTGTCGCGACGCTTGCCGTCTATCTCAGCGCGCTGGCGGGCAAGGGCGTGCATGTCGTGACCGTCAACGACTACCTCGCCAGCCGCGATGCCGACCAGATGGGCGCGCTGTACAACTTCCTCGGCCTGAGCGTGGGCGTGGTCGTGCCCAACATGCCTGAGGATGAGCGGCGCGCCGCCTATCGTGCCGACATAACCTACGGCACCAACAACGAATTCGGTTTTGACTACCTGCGCGACAACATGAAGTACCGCGTGGAGGACATGGTCCAGCGGCCGTTCCACCATGCCATCGTCGATGAGGTCGACTCGATCCTGATCGATGAGGCGCGCACCCCGCTCATCATCTCCGGCCCCGCCGAGGACAGTTCCGACCTGTACCGTGCCGTGGACGAGGTGATGGTCGCCCTGGTGGCCGACCCGGAAACGTACGAGAAGGATGAGAAATTCCGCTCCGTCATCCTGACGGAAAAGGGTGCGGAACAGGTGGAGGACCTGCTGCGCACGGCGGGCGTGCTGCATGAAGGCGGCCTGTATGACAGCCACAACGTGGCGGTGATCCACCATGTCCAGCAGTCGCTGCGCGCGCATACGCTGTTCACCCGCGATGTCGATTACATCGTGCGCGGTGGCAAGGTGATCATCATTGACGAGTTCACCGGCCGCATGATGGAAGGCCGCCGGTATTCGGACGGCCTGCACCAGGCGCTGGAAGCCAAGGAACATGTCGAGGTCCAGCAGGAAAACCAGACCTTGGCCTCGATCACGTTCCAGAACTATTTCCGCATGTATCCCCGCCTGTCGGGCATGACCGGCACGGCCATGACGGAAGCGGACGAATTCGCGGATATCTACAAGCTCGACGTGATCGAGATCCCGACCAACCTGCCCGTCGCGCGCAAGGATGATGATGACGAGGTCTACCTGACCGCGCGGGAGAAATACGAGGCGGTCGCCAGCCTGATACAGGAGATCAGCAGGACATCCGGCCAGCCGGTGCTGGTGGGCACGACGTCGATCGAGAAGAGCGAATACCTCTCCTCCCTGCTGCGTCAGCACGGCATCAGGCACAATGTCCTTAACGCCCGCTTCCATGAACTCGAGGCCGAGATCGTGGCGCAGGCCGGTGCACCCGGGGCGATCACGATCGCGACCAACATGGCCGGGCGCGGCACCGACATCAAGCTGGGCGGTAATGTGGACATGCTGATCCACCAGCGTCTTGCCGGCATCGAGGACCCCGAGGAACGCGCCCGGCGCGAGCAGGAACTGCGCGAGACGGTGGCGCGTGATCACGACATCGTGCGCAAGGCGGGTGGTCTGTATGTCATCGGCACCGAACGGCATGAAAGCCGCCGTATCGACAACCAGCTGCGTGGCCGTGCGGGCCGTCAGGGTGATCCGGGCAATTCGCGCTTCTTCATCTCGCTTGAAGATGACCTCATGCGCATCTTCGGCACCGACCGCATGGGCAACATGCTGCAGAAGCTGGGCCTGAAGGAAGGGGAGGCCATCGTCCATCCCTGGATCAACAAGGCCCTTGAGCGCGCGCAGAAAAAGGTCGAGGCCCGCAACTTCGACATGCGCAAGAACACGCTCAAATATGATGACGTGATGAATGACCAGCGCAAGGAAGTCTATGCCCAGCGCCGGGAATACATGGGGGCGGAAGATGTCTCCCCCATCATCACCGAAATGCGTGAAGACGTGATCCACGACATGGTGGCCCGCTGCATCCCTGAAAAATCCTTCCCCGAACAGTGGCTGAAGGACGAACTGGCGCAGGATGTGCAGGCCACGCTGAACCTGACCCTGCCGATCGCGGAATGGGCGAAGGAGGACGGCGTGGACGCTGGCGTCGTGACCGAACGGATCGAGCAGGCCGCTGCGCAGTCGCAGGCCAGCCGGGCCGCCAATTTCGGCCCCTCGGTCATGCGGTATGTTGAAAAGCAGGTCCTGCTGACCACGTTCGACGCTGTATGGAAGGAACACCTGCTGGCCCTGGACCAGCTGCGCCAGGGCATCGGCCTGCGCGCGTATGGCCAGAAGGACCCGTTGAATGAGTTCAAGCATGAAGCGTTCGAACTGTTCCACGCCATGCTGGACCTGCTGCGGGTGCGCGTGACCTCCACCATGGCGCGGGTGGAAATGGCGCCGCCGCCGATTGACAATCCGTTTGCCGGTGTTGCCGAAATCCACTCTGACCCCGAAGTGCCGGGGCTGGAGAACGAGCCGGGACCCGGCCTGATGCCCGACGCGACGGGCCGCCAGCCGGACCCGTCCATGGCCACGCCCATTGGCGCGGCGGCGGTCATGCCCGATGACCCGTCCAGCTGGGGCGAGGTCTCGCGCAATGCGCCGTGCCCCTGCGGGTCGGGCAAGAAATACAAGCACTGCCACGGGCGGCTGGTCTGACCAGCTGCCCCGGGGTGGACAGACAAGAACGATAGACGAAACAGGATCAGGGACGAACGATGGCGGGTCATTCCCAATTCAAGAACATCATGCACCGCAAGGGCGCGCAGGACGCCAAGCGGGCCAAGCAGTTTGCCAAGGTCATCCGTGAAATCACCGTGGCCACGCGTGAGGGCATGCCCGACCCGGCCATGAACCCGCGCCTGCGTGCCGCCATTTCCGCCGCGCGTGAAGTCAACATGCCCAAGGACACGGTCGAACGTGCGATCAAGAAGGCATCTGGTGCCGGTGGTGGCGATGACTATACGGAAGTCCGGTACGAAGGCTACGGCCCCGCCGGTGTCGCCGTGATCGTGGAAGGGCTGACCGATAACCGCAACCGTACGGCGTCCGATGTCCGTGCCGCGTTTTCCAAGCATGGCGGTTCGCTGGGGGAAACGAACTCGGTCTCCTTCATGTTCACCCGTCTGGGCGTGATCACCTATCCGGCTGATGCGGCCAGCGAGGACGACCTGATCGAGGCGGGCCTTGAAGCCGGCGCCGAGAATGTCGAGACCGTGGACGGCATGCATGAAGTGACCTGCCCGGTCGAATCCTTCTTCGCCGTGCGTGACGCGCTGGAAACCCGCTTTGGCGAACCGGCTTCGGCCAAGCTGGACTGGCGTCCGTCCAATACGGTCGAACTGGATGAAGACAAGGCACGCAGCGTGTTCAAACTGATCGACACGCTGGAAGACCATGATGACGTGCAGGCGGTGTACGCCAATTTCGACGTGCCGGACGACGTGGCCGAAAAGCTGTCGGCCTGATCCGGCCGGTGGTCCGCATCCTTGGTATCGATCCCGGCCTGCGGTTTACCGGCTGGGGGGTCGTGACGGCGCAGGGTAACCGGCTGAGCCATGTGGCCGATGGGGTGATCGCCACCGATTCGGCACTGTCCGTGCCCGAACGCCTGCGCCATCTGCATGATGCGCTGCTGGAACTGGCGCGGAACTTTGCCCCGGATGAAGCCGCGGTTGAGGAAACCTATGTCAACCGCAACGGGGCCGCGACGCTGAAGCTGGGTTATGCCCGCGGGGTGGGGCTGCTGGTGCCGATGCTGCTGGATATTCCCGTGGCCGAATACGGGGCGAAAACGGTCAAGCGTGCCGTGGTCGGCACCGGGGCCGCGACAAAGGAACAGGTCTGCATGATGGTCCGCCGTATCCTGCCCACGGCATTGCTGAAGCGCGCGGACGCGGCGGATGCGCTGGCGGTAGCGATCTGCCACGCCCACCATCGCGCCAGCGCCGCCCACATCGCCAACGCGACGAGGATGGCATGATCGCGCAGCTGCGCGGCCTGCTGGCGCAGGTGGAGGCGGATCGCTGCGTCATTGACGTCAATGGCGTCGGCTATCTGGTGCAGGCATCCAGCCGCACGCTAGCCGCACTTCCCCAACCGCCGGAACTGGCCTGCGTGCTGGTGGAAACCGTGGTGCGGGAAGACGCCATCCTGCTGTACGGTTTTGCCGAGGCATCGGAACGGTCATGGTTCCGCCTGCTGACCACCGTGCAGGGCGTGGGGGCGAAGGTTGCGCTGGCCATCCTGTCGGTCCTGCCGCCGCCGGACCTCATGGCCGCGATCGCGGCGGGAGACAAGACCATGCTGACCCGTGCGGGTGGCGTGGGCGCACGGCTGGCACAACGAATCGTGACCGAACTGCGCGACAAGTGCGACGGGATGCCCACCGGCCTGCCCGCAGGGGTGGCGGTATCGGCGGCGACTGTTGCGGTTCCCACGCCACGCAGCATCGCGGCGGATGCGGTGCTGGCACTGTCCGGTCTTGGCTTCCGCCGTGCCGAGGCGCAGCCCGTGGTGGAACGGGTGATTGGCCGCTTCGAGGACAATGTCGATCTAGATGTCGTGATTCGTGACGCGCTGAAGGAACTGGCCCGATGAGCGAACAGCCCGAGCGTGAGATCGACGCCCGCAGGGGGGAGGAAGACGGCAACGAGGGGTCGCTGCGGCCCCAGACGCTTGATGATTTTACCGGCCAGAAGGCCAGCCGCGAAAACCTTGCCATTTTTATCGCCGCGGCCCGGCAGCGTGGTGATGCGCTGGACCATGTGCTGCTGCACGGGCCGCCGGGACTGGGCAAGACCACGCTGGCGCAGATCGTGGCGCGCGAACTGGGCGTGGGCTTTCGCGCCACATCGGGGCCGGTGATCCAGCGCGCGGGCGACCTGGCGGCGATCCTGACGAACCTGCAGCCGCGCGACGTGCTGTTCATTGATGAAATCCATCGCCTGCATCCATCTATCGAGGAAGTGCTGTACCCGGCGATGGAGGATTTCCAGCTTGACCTGATCATCGGCGAAGGGCCTGCCGCGCGTTCGGTGCGGATCGACCTGGCGCCCTTCACGCTGGTGGCAGCCACCACGCGCGCGGGGCTGCTGGCCACCCCGCTGCGCGATCGGTTCGGCATTCCGCTGCGGCTGGTGTTCTATACTCCGGAAGAACTGTGCCAGATCGTGACCCGGGGGGCGCGTAAGCTGGAATTCGACCTGACGCCGGAAGGGGCGGAGGAAATCGCCCGCCGGTCCCGTGGCACGCCGCGTATCGCGGGCAGGCTCCTGCGCCGGGTGCGTGACTTTGCCGCCGTGGCGCGCGCGGGCAGCGGCCCGGTGGACCGGGCGCTGGCCGATGCCGCATTGTCGCGGCTGGAAGTCGACTCGATGGGGCTGGATGGCATGGACCGCCGTTACCTGCGCCGGATCGCCGAATACCACCATGGTGGCCCTGTGGGCGTGGAAACGCTGGCAGCCGCCCTTGCGGAAGCGCGTGACACACTCGAGGACGTGATCGAGCCTTACCTGATTCAGGAAGGGCTTGTGCTACGGACAAGCCGTGGGCGCATGCTGGGCGAACGGGGCTGGCGACACCTGGGGTTGCACCCCCCCGCCCGCGCGCCCGGACAGGGTGACCTGCTGGGGGATGGGATTGATGGTACAACATAATATCGACTTCCGTATCTATTACGAGGACACGGATGCGGGGGGCGTGGTCTACCATGCCCGCTACCTTGCGCTGGCGGAACGTGCCCGCACGGAAGCCATCCGCGCGCAGGGACAGGCGGCGTCCGACCTGCTGGCCGATTACGGGCTGGCCTTTGTGGTGCGGCATGCGGCCATTGATTACCGCGCGCCGCTGCGGCTGGATGATATCGTGCGCATCACGACTCGCCTGACGGAACTGGGGGCTGCAAGCTGCCGGCTGCTTCAGGATTTTCATCGTGTGGATGGGGAAGGCGGCACGGCATGCGGGTCGCTGGATGTCCGTCTGGCCTGCATCCGCGCAGAAGATGGACGTGCTGCCCGATTTCCGCCGCTATGGCGTGATCTGTTACGCGAACTTGTGGCCTGAACCAGACGAAGGCATGCAGTGTGCATGTGCTTTTCGTGCCATGGGTTGACCGGGATGCAAGGCTGTGCGGAAAGCGGGTTGGCCGCGACTTGCTAAAGGGGCAAGTTTCGTGTTTGTGCGAACGGTCAAGGTGGGCAGGAGGTATATTTGGACCAAGCGGTTAACGCGGCGAATCTGGGCGCTGCAGCGGGTGATCTGTCGATGTGGGCGCTGTTCATGCACGCATCGATTGTGGTCAAGCTGGTAATGATTGGCCTGGTAACCTGCAGTGTGATTGTGTGGGCAATCATCTTCGACAAATTCACGACCATCCGCCGGATCAACCGGCAGGCGGATGATTTTGAGGAACGCTTCTGGGCCGGTGGCAGCCTAGAAGACCTGTACGAATCCGATGGGGCAAAGCCCGTCCATCCCATGGCGGCAGTCTTTGGCGCGGCAATGGGCGAATGGCGGCGGTCGTCGCGCATTACCGGCATCGATCTGGTGCATGGCGGGGTGCAGGACCGCGTCAACCGCGCCATGGCCATTACCATTACACGGGAAATGGACCGCCTGAACCGGTGGATCATCTTCCTTGCCACCATCGGGCCGGTCGCGCCGTTCATCGGCCTGTTCGGCACGGTGTGGGGGATCATGCATGCCTTCGGGTCGATCGCGGCGATGCACAACACCAATCTGTCCGTCGTGGCGCCGGGTATTTCCGAGGCCCTGTTCGCGACAGCCATCGGTCTTGTCACGGCCATCCCGGCGGTGATCGCCTATAACGTGATCAGCAACAGCATGAGCGTGTTCGAGGACCGGCTGGACGCCTTCGGTACCGAATTCGCCGCCATCCTGTCGCGGCAGTCCGAAGAAAGGGGCGCCTGATCATGGGGGCAAGCCTGAGCGACCTGCGCGGACGCCGGCGCAAGCGGCGCCCCATGGCGGAAATCAACGTCACCCCGCTGGTTGATGTGATGCTGGTGCTGCTCATCATTTTCATGGTGACGGCCCCCATGATGACAAGCGGCGTGAACGTGGACCTGCCCAAGACGGACGCGGCCCCGGTCAATACCGATACCAAGCCGATCACCGTCTCGATCCGGTCCAATGGCGACCTGTACCTGGGCGATGATCCCGTCTCGCCGGACCAGTTGGTGGACCAGTTGAAGGCGGCGGCGCAGAATGATCGCGAACACCGCATTTTCGTACGGGGGGATTCCCATATCGATTATGGCCGGGTGATGCAGATCATGGGCCAGATCACGGCAGGCGGCTTTACGCACGTGGCGCTGCTGGCGCAGCAGCCGCCCGGCGGCCACTGAGCTGAACCAGGTATCGGGAGCCGTCTGATCGTGGTGCCACCGCGTCGTTCCGAACGTATTCTCATGC
Source organism: Komagataeibacter oboediens (assembly GCF_018491655.1). NCBI lineage: Bacteria > Pseudomonadati > Pseudomonadota > Alphaproteobacteria > Acetobacterales > Acetobacteraceae > Komagataeibacter > Komagataeibacter oboediens. Next base: position 55,344 of record NZ_JABLUU010000017.1, read on the forward strand.
GGCGCTCCGTCCTGGTGTCAGGCGGGCTGCATGTCGCGCTGCTGCTTGCGGTACTGCTCAGGATGCCGGTGCCGGTTCCCAAGGAACCGCCACCGCCGCCCACGATCGAGATGGAATTCGCGGCCGATACCGGCACGTCGACCCCGCACAAGGGCGACAGGCCTGCGCCCAAGCCTGCCCCGGCGCCCGCGCCGGTCAGGCAGGAGGCGCCACCCGCGCCCACCCCGCCGGAGAAGGCACCGAACGAGGAAGCGGCCCCGCCACCACCGCCACCACCACCCATGCCGCCGCCGCAGCAGGCGCCAAAGCCCGTGCCGGATGCGCCGACGCCGCCGCGTGAACAGCAGCCTTCACCCGATGCGGTGAAGCTGCCGCCCACGCCGCCCAAGGCCGCACCGGCGCAGGCCCATGCCCCGGTTCCCCCGTCGGACCAGCCGGACCCGACGGCAGCGCCCAAGGTGCAGGAGCGGTCAAGCACGACGCAGCCCAACGAGGCGAAGAAGCACGTGCCCGATACGCATTCCCTTCTGGCGACGCTGGATGCCTTCCGTGCGGACCAGAAGCAGACGCATCCGCCCAAGGCGCGCCCCAACCCGCAGCAGGGCGGCGCGCCCGATGGCGGCGGGACGCCGGATGGCGATATCACCAGTGCGCTGAACGCAACGCAGCAGAAGGCGATCGGCAATTCCGTGCGGCGCTGTTATTCGGAAGATACGGCCGCGCGGAATTATGCCCAGTTCGTGGCGCATCTGGTGGTGACGGTCGATGGGACCGGTACGGCGCGACTGGTGGAATTCGCCCCCCAGACACAGGCACAGATGGCGTCGGACCCGTCCTACCGTGCGCTGGCGGAACGCGCGCGTGATGCGGTGCTCAGCCCCACCTGTGCCAAACTGCCCATTCCGCAGAACCTGCTGGGACAGACCAGACAACTGAAATTCGTATTCCGTCCCTGAGATACGGGGAACGAAGGCGAGGAGAGGAAAATGACGTCAAGCGTAAAGCCACTGATCCCCGATGATGATGCCGACCGGCTGGCCGCGGCCTTTGGCCGTCGTGGCTTCATGGGGGCGGGTGTGGCCGGCGGCCTTATGGCCACGCCGCTGTTTGCCGCGGGTGCCGCCCATGCACAGGCGGCGGGCGATGCCGAAATCACGGTGGACCAGGCGCGCACCGCGCCCATTCCCATTGTCCTGCCTTCGCTGGGCAGCGGCGTCGCGCAGCAGATCACGGATGTGATTTCCGCCGATCTTGGGAATTGTGGGCTGTTCCGTCCCATCAGCGCCAGCATGCCGCAGGGCACGCCGGATTTCGGCAGTTACAAGTCCATGGGCGCACGTGCGGCCGTGACCGGAAAGGTCGTGGACCAGGGCGGTAGCCTGCGGGTGGAATTCCGCCTGTGGGATGTCGTGACCGGCAAGCAGGTCCAGGGTACGGCCTATACCGCCGCGTCGCAGGACTGGCGCCGCATTGCGCATGTGATTGCCGATGTGATCTACGGCCGCCTGCTGGGTGAACAGGGCTACTTCAATTCCCGCATTGCGTATATCGCGCGTTCCGGCCCGCGTGCGCGGCAGGTCACGCGGCTTGCCATCATGGATCAGGATGGGGCGGACAGCCGTTACCTGACCAATGGGCAGTGGCTGACGCTGACGCCGCGCTTCAATCCGGCCAATAGTGAACTGGCATTCATGTCGTACGCCAACTACAGGCCGCGTGTTTACCTGTTCAACCTCAATACTGGGCAGCAACGACTTCTGGGTGACTTCTCGGGTATTTCATTCGCCCCGCGTTTCGCGCCCGATGGCCGGTCCGTGGTCCTGTCGGTTACGCGTGGCAGCGGGTCGGACATCTATACGGTGGACCTGGCCACGATGGCGCGGCGGCAGATTACGTCGTCCGGCGCGATTGACACCAGCCCGTCCTACAGCCCCGACGGGTCGCAGATCGTATTCAACTCCGACCGTGGCGGGTCGCCGCAGCTCTATATCATGAGTGCCGCAGGCGGGGATGCGAAACGAATTTCCTATGGTCACGGCCATTACGGGTCGCCAGTGTGGTCACCGCGTGGCGATCTGATCGCGTTTTCGCGTATTGCCAATGGCAGTTTCTCGCTTGGTGTCATGGCGCCTGATGGCACGGGTGAGCGGATCCTGACACAGGGCTTTACTGTGGAAAGCCCGACCTTCTGCCCCAATGGGCGCGTGCTGGCGTTCTGCCGCCAGAGTTCTGCGGGAAGCAATGGTGCCGGATTTGCAACAGGTATCAATACAATTGATATCACCGGTTTCCATGAACGTGCCCTTCCGGCGGGAAGCGCGTCGGACCCCACGTGGTCGCCATTAAACAAGTAAGTTTTTCAATGAGTTGGACAGACAATATTCCGCAACCTAATCATTTAGCAAATGGCGGGTATGTGTTTGTCCAACATTGACTGTGGCCGGGTTTTATCTCTATGGTAACGGCGGTTTCCAGCGATCGCGGGTTTCTGTTGGACAGTTTGTTTGGCAGGACGCAACGAGACTCGGGACCGTTCTATATTTAAATCCGGAAATTCAACAAATGGTTTCAAGTAATGGAACCGATCCAGGATCAAAAGTAATGAAACTGAAGCTTCTCGGTGCGGCCGGCATGGCCCTTTTTCTCGCTGCCTGTTCCGATCATGCGAACAAGAACGTGAACACGGGCGCGGCCACGCAGCAGGTCGGTCCCACCCCGGGCAGTGAAGCTGACCTGGTTGCGACCGCTGGTGACCGTGTGCTGTTCGCCCTGAACCAGAACACGCTGTCGAGCGATGCGAAGGCAACGCTGGACAAGCAGGCGGCGTGGCTTGCCAAGTACCCGCAGGTACACGTGCAGATCGCCGGTAACTGCGATGATCGTGGCACGGAAGAATACAACATCGCGCTGGGTGAGCGTCGTGCCAACGCTGCACATGACTACCTGGTGGCGAAGGGTGTCGATGCGTCGCGCATCACCACCATTTCCTATGGTAAGGACCGTCCGACCGCCGTTGGCGATGACGAAGCATCCTGGGCCCAGAACCGTAACGCCATCACGGCGGTACAGTAAGTTTCTGCCCACGCTTTCGATTGCGTGACAGTTATGGAACCGGCCGGGCGCTTATCGCTCGGCCGGTTTTGTTTTAGGTAGGCATGTCTTGTGTTTCAGAGGGTTTGGTCCATGCGGTCTGTGATGTCATGTTTCCTTTCGGTCCCGTCCCTGTGCCGCCAGTGGGGCAGGGTGGGCATCCTGGCATGCGGCGTGTCGCTGGCATGCGTGGGGCTGGCCCGGGCCGATGACAGCGGCAACCTGACCCTGCAGCTGCTGGATCGCGTCAATGCGTTGGAAGACCAGACACGGCAGATGCGTGGCCAGATCGACCAGTTGACCAATCAGGTCCAGCAGCAGAATGCCACGCTCAGCAAGCAGGTGGAGGATATGAACTTCGCCATGCAGCATGGCCATGGTGGCGCGGCAGCCGGTACTGCAATGGCCGCGCCTGCAGCCGCTGCCACGGGCGCAGCACCTGCGGCCGTCAAGCGCACGCCGGATGAGGTGCTGAAAGCCGGGAATGAGGCGCTGCTGAAACAGGATTACGCCACGGCGCAGGCCGATGCGCAGCAGGTCCTGTCCGGTCCCAAGTCACCCCGGCAGGTTGATGCCCAGTACCTTCTGGCGCAGTCGCTGGCGGGGCAGAAACAGTACCGCCAGTCCGCGCTGGCCTATTATGATGCCTATAACCGTGCGCCACACGGACAGCGTGCGCCCAGCGCCCTGCTGGGGGTGGCGGCCACGCTTGTGGCGCTGAATGACAAGGCTTCGGCCTGTCAGGCGCTGGACAAGCTGTCCAGCGAGTTTCCCGAACCCGCCGCCCGTATCAAATCCGCTGAACAGGTCTATCGTAAACGCGCCAAATGTAACTGACTGGCGGGCGGCGCTGGTGACTTCGGCTGAACCGGTCAATCCGTCACGTTTTTCCGCCATGATGGCATCTCTTGGTCCCTGGCCGGGTGCGGGCGTGCCGGTTGCGGTTGCGGTATCTGGCGGGGCGGACAGCATGGCGCTGGCCATTCTTGCGCGGCAGTGGCGGCGCGATGTGGTGGCGCTGGTGGTGGACCATGGCCTGCGGGCCGAATCCCGGACTGAAGCCGAACAGACCCTTGCCCGGCTGTCCACCCTGGACATTCCCGGCCGGCTGCTGGTGCTGACGGGACTGGAACGCGGAAGCCGCATGGCGGAACGTGCCCGGCGCATGCGCTATCAGGCGCTGTCTGCGGCCTGTCGCCAGATCGGGGCGCTGGATCTGCTGGTGGCCCATCATGCGGGGGATCAGGCGGAAACGGTCATGATGCGCGCGCGTGCCGACAGTGGCGATGACGGGCTGGCGGCCATGGCGATCGTGACCCCCACGGTCGATATACGCATTGTCCGGCCATTGCTGGCGTTTCCCAAGGCCGCCCTGTACGCCACCGTCCGCGCTGCAGGCGTGGCGTGGGTGGAAGATCCGTCGAATCATGACCTGCGTACGGAACGCGCGCGGGCGCGGCAGGCGCTGGCCCATGACGGGGGCCATGCCGCGCGCCTGCTGATGGAGGCCCATCGTGCCGGGGCGGGACGCATGGCGCGGGATGCGGCGGCTGCGCGATGGCTTGCGGCCCATGCCCGGTTTCATTGTGGGGGGTGGGTGGTGCTGCCTGCCGGGCTGGCGCCCGCGCGGCTGCTGTCCGCCCTGATCCGCGTAGTGGCCGGGCGGGATTATTCCCCGGCGCGCGACGCGGTGGAACGGCTGGTTCATGCGCCCCGGCCCGCGACCCTGGCCGGGGCGGCGATTATCCCGTGGCGCGATGGGCAATGGATCATCGCGCGCGAAGAATCGGCGGTTTCGCCGCCCGTCATCGCGCGTGTGGGCGAGATGTGGGACCGGCGCTTCGTGCTGTGGGCGCAGCACCTGCCCCATGGCTGGACCATGGGGGCGGCAGGCGCGGTTGCATCATGGTGGCCAGGCGGGCGACCGCGCTCTATCTGGCCCGCACGCGTGTTGCGTACGCTGCCTGCGCTATGGCATGATGGACATGTGATGGCCGTTCCGCATATCGGGCTGCGCACGCAGGATTGTGTGGCCGATGCGGTTTTTGTGAACCAGCCACCCCACCCCGTGTTGCCCGGAACCATGTTTTATGGCCCCGATGACGGACGTTCTGATCCATTGTCATAAAAGGTGGTGGATTGGGGGTGTGAATGTCCCTTGATCGTCCTATGTATGATAGGACGTAGTGAACGTGGCGTCTGTTCGTCTGCCCGCGTGGGGTGGTTGCGAAGGGGCCAGCGGATGGAACAGTAGGCAAGATGAACAATTTCGGCCGCAACCTGGCCCTGTGGGTTATCATCATCGTCCTGTTGCTGCTGCTGTTTAACGTTTTCCAGCCCGGAAGCGTGCAGCACGCATCGCAGCAACTGGCATATTCCGATTTCATCGGGGACGTGAACAGCGGGCATGTCCGGTCTGTCGTGGTGCAGGAACATAACATTACCGGCACACTGACGGATGGCACCTCGTTCGACACGTATGCGCCGCAGGACCCGACCCTGATTTCCCGCCTGACGGATAAAGGGGTGGAGGTCGCTGCCAAGCCGCTGGAAAGCGATACCAACCCCTTCCTGCGCTACCTGATCAACTATGCGCCGCTGCTGCTTATGGTGGGGGCATGGATCTTCATCATGCGCCAGATGCAGTCCGGTGGCGGCCGGGCCATGGGCTTTGGCAAGTCGCGTGCACGGATGCTGACCGAAAAGCAGGGCCGTGTGACGTTTGATGACGTGGCGGGCATTGATGAAGCCAAGGGGGAACTGCAGGAAATCGTGGATTTCCTGCGCGACCCGCAGAAATTTACCCGCCTGGGCGGCAAGATCCCCAAGGGTGTGCTGCTGGTCGGCCCTCCTGGCACGGGCAAGACGCTGCTGGCGCGTGCCATTGCGGGTGAGGCAAATGTGCCGTTCTTCACCATTTCCGGTTCCGACTTCGTGGAAATGTTCGTGGGTGTCGGTGCGTCGCGTGTCCGTGACATGTTCGAACAGGGCAAGAAGGCCGCCCCCTGCATCATCTTCATTGACGAAATCGACGCGGTCGGCCGCCATCGTGGCGCGGGCCTTGGTGGCGGGAATGATGAGCGTGAGCAGACCCTCAACCAGATGCTGGTCGAGATGGACGGGTTTGACAGCAATGAAGGCGTGATCCTGATTGCCGCGACCAACCGTCCCGACGTGCTCGATCCTGCCCTGCTGCGTCCCGGCCGTTTCGACCGTCAGGTCGTGGTGCCCAACCCCGATGTGGCGGGCCGTGAAAAGATCCTGCGCGTCCATATGCGCAAGGTGCCGCTGGCATCCGATGTGGACCCCAAGGTGATCGCCCGTGGCACGCCCGGTTTTTCGGGTGCGGACCTGGCCAACCTTGTCAATGAAGCGGCGTTGATGGCTGCCCGCCTTGGCAAGCGCACCGTTGCCATGCTCGAATTCGAGAACGCCAAGGACAAGGTGATGATGGGGGCCGAGCGCCGCTCCCTCGTCATGACCGAGGACGAGAAGAAGATGACCGCCTACCATGAAGGTGGCCATGCCCTTGTCGGTATCCTTACGCCCGGGTCCGATCCGGTGCACAAGGCGACCATCATTCCGCGTGGCCGTGCACTGGGCATGGTGATGAGCCTGCCGGAAAAGGACCGTTATTCCGAAAGCCGGTCGTGGTGCATCGGCAAGCTGACGCTGGCCATGGGTGGTCGCGCGGCGGAGGAAATCATCTTTGGCCCCGATAACGTGTCCACCGGTGCCTCGGGTGACATCAAGATGGCGACCGACGTGGCCCGCCGCATGGTGACCGAATGGGGCATGAGCGAAAAGCTCGGCATGGTGGCGTATGGTGGCAACGGGCAGGAAGTCTTCCTTGGTCACAGTGTCACGCAGAACAAGAACGTGTCCGAGGAAACGGCGCGCGAGATCGATAACGAGGTCCGCAAGCTGATTGATGCCGCCTATGACCGTGCCCGCAGCCTGCTGCTGGAACATATCGATCAGCTGCACCGTCTGGGCGCCGCCCTGCTGGAATATGAAACCCTGACGGGTGAGGAAATCCGGCAGGTGCTGCGCGGCGAGAAGATCGAGCGTGTGGTGGTTGACGATCCGATGCCGGAAAACCGGCGTCCGTCCGTGCCGCCTTCGGCGCCGTCCGCACCGGTTGCCCCGCTACCCGCACCGGAAGGTGGCGGTGGAGTTGGTGCCGCACCGGCAGGCTAGACCGTTTGATCCGGACGTAAGAATATGGCGGGGTAGCTCATGGCTGCCCCGCCATGTTTGTATCCGGCCCACAAAATCCCGCATTGGCAGAATGATTGATGAACGACCGGCTGATTGAACCCGTTGGCCTGCTGCATGGCCCCGCTGCCCGGCAGGCAGTCGAGGCCGGGCTGGCGCGGTGGCTGGCGGGTGGGCCAACGGCCTACACGCTGGCGCGTCTGTGGGGCGGGGGAGAAGACGGACGTATCCTGCCCGCCGGTAGCCTGCCCGCGCAATGGACAGGGGTTGCAGACCGTCTCAGTGCTCCGTTTCCCGATGCCGGCCTGCCATCGGGACCACAGGTGATGGGGATCATCAATGTCACGCCAGACAGTTTCAGCGATGGGGGACGGCATTACCATGCGGCCTCCGCGCTGGAGTCCATGCTGGCAATGTACGCAGCCGGATGCCGGATCGTTGATATTGGTGGCGAAAGCACCCGTCCCGGCGCCCCGCCTGTTACGGCAGAAGAGGAATGGCGACGGATCGCGCCGGTGATCCGCATGGTGCGCGAGCGCACGGCGCTGGATGACCTGTACCTGTCCATTGATACGCGGCAGGCAATGGTCATGGACCGGGCATTGGAAGCAGGGGCGAATATCATCAATGATGTTTCGGCCCTGACATATGATCCGGCGGCGCGCGCGGTGGTGGCGCGGCATGACTGCCCGGTCATGCTCATGCATATGCGCGGGACGCCTGCCACCATGCGCAACCACACGGTTTATGGCGATGTTGCGGTGGATGTGGTGCGCGAACTGTGGCAGCGGGTGGAGGAAGCGGTGGCAGCCGGTATCGACAGGACGCGCATACTGGTTGACCCCGGCATCGGCTTTGCCAAGACGGTGGAAGGCAACCTTGACCTGCTGGCACGCCTGCCGCTGCTGGCCAATCTGGGCTGCCGGGTGGTGCTGGGTGTGTCACGCAAGCGCATGCTGGGTGAAATCTGTGCGCAGCCGGATGCGGGCCGCCGGGACCCGGCCACCATTGCCGCCAGCCTGCCGGGGCTGGTTTTTGCTGATACGGTGCTGCGCGTTCACAATGTTCCGGCCATGATGCAGGCCGTGCGCGTCAGTCAGGGGCTGGATCGTCACTGACAGGTAAGGTAGGTCGGAGTACGACCTGAATGCATCCGGAGATCCCCAGTAATGGTAAAAACAAGAAAGCTGTTCGGCACTGATGGAATTCGGGGGACTGCCAACCGCTTTCCCATGACGGTCGAAGTGGCACAGAAGCTGGGGCAGGCCGCAGGCCTTCGCTTCATTCAGGGGACCCATCGTCATAGCGTGCTGCTGGGCAAGGATACGCGGCTGTCGGGGTACATGATCGAATGCGCGCTGGTGTCGGGCTTTCTGTCGGCAGGCATGGATGTCACGCTGGTGGGGCCAATGCCGACACCGGCCATTGCCATGCTGACCCGTTCGCTGCGTGCTGATCTGGGGGTCATGATCTCGGCATCGCATAATCCGTATGGGGATAATGGCATCAAGCTGTTCGGCCCGGACGGGTTCAAGCTGTCGGATGAGACGGAGGCCGGAATCGAGGCGGCAATGAATGCCGACCTGACCCACATGCTGGCTGCCCCGGACCAGATCGGCCGGGCGTCACGCCTGAATGACGCGGCGGGACGGTATGTGGAAAACGCCAAGTCCTCCTTCCCGCGCGGGCTGCGGCTGGACGGACTGCGTATCGTGATCGACTGCGCCAATGGCGCGGCCTACCGTGTCGCCCCCACGGCACTGTGGGAACTGGGGGCCGAGGTCGTGCGCATCGGCTGTGACCCCGATGGCATCAACATCAATGAAGGCTGCGGCTCCACCCGGCCCGAAGCCCTGTGTGCGGCGGTGCAGCGGCACCGGGCGGATATTGGCATTGCCCTTGATGGGGATGCCGACCGGGTGCTGATTTCCGATGAAAAGGGACGCCTGATCGATGGCGACCAGATCCTGGCCCTGATTTCCAAGTCATGGGCGCGGCAGGGACGGTTGTCCAGCCGGTATATCGTGGCCACCGTCATGTCCAACATGGGGCTGGAGCGATATCTGGAAACACAGGGGCTGGAACTGGTCCGCACGGCGGTGGGGGACCGCTATGTGGTGGAAAAGATGCGCGAACTGGGCGCCAATATTGGTGGCGAGCAGTCCGGGCACATGGTCCTGTCCGATTTCGCCACCACCGGCGACGGGCTAGTCGCGGCCCTGCAGGTTCTGGCGGAAGTGGTGGAAGCCGGCCGCCCCGCCAGCGAGGTCTGCCGTATGTTCAAACCCTATCCCCAGCTTTTGCAGAATGTCCGTTTCGCGGGCAAAAGCCCGCTGCATGACCCGCAGGTGCATGAAGCCCGCAAGGCCGCGGAAAAGCGGCTGGGGGCGCGGGGGCGGCTGCTGCTGCGCGAAAGCGGTACGGAACCGCTGGTGCGCGTCATGGCGGAAGCGGAAGATGAAGTGCTTGTGAAGGAAGTGGTTGAGGATATGTGCGAAGCTATCAACGCGATCCAGATGGCGGGCTGATTTTCATGCGCGGACGTATTCTTATCATGGCAGGCAGCGATAGCGGGGGGGGAGCAGGTATCCAGGCGGATATCAAGACCGTCACCATGCTGGGGGGCTTCGCCATGACCGCCGTGACGGCACTGACCGTACAGAACACGCGGGGCGTGCATGGTGTCATGCCGGTACCACCTGCCTTCGTCAGTGCGCAGATGCGCTGCGTGATTGATGATCTGGGCGTAGATGCGTTCAAGAGCGGCATGCTGGACAGTCCTGACGTGATCGAGGCGATTGCCAGCGTGCTGATGACATATGCCGATGTGCCTTATGTCCTTGATCCGGTCATGGTGGCAAAAGGTGGAACGTCGTTACTGAAGGACAGTGCGCTGTCCACCCTGAAAGCACGCCTGCTGCCGCTTGCTTCCATCCTGACCCCCAACCTGCCCGAAGCGGAGACCCTGCTGGGCCGCCGGATCGGGAATCGGGCGGACATGGTTGCCGCCGCGCATGACCTGCTGGCCATGGGGCCGCGTGCCGTATTGCTCAAGGGTGGGCATATGCAGGGCGACGAACTGGTGGACGTGCTGCTGGAACGAGACGGGAAAGCAGAGGAATTCGTGACCCGGCGCATCCACACCCGGCATACGCATGGCACGGGCTGCACGCTGGCCAGCGCGATTGCAACCGGGTTGGGACAGGGCATGTCCCTGCGGGACGCGGTTGTGCGGGCGCGTGCCTATGTGCGCAAGGCGATCGCTGCGGCCCCCGGTTACGGTGCGGGTGCCGGACCGCTGGATCATGCGGCAGGCATGGCAGCGTGGGTTAATTAATGATTAATTAATAAAATGGCGGGCTTTTAATTCAAAAAGTTTATAACATAATGGTAATATATTATCAACTTTAGGTTGTCCGGAAATTACAATGCACCTATAGGTGGGTGTAATGTAAAAATATCTACTGGATGGTCGATATGCGGATTTTGCTTGTTGAGCCGGTTGCCCGGAAAGCCCAAGAGACCACCTGGCATATGGAAAAGGCCGGATTTACAGTTGATCATGTCAATACCGGACATGATGCGCTGGGAATGCTGAAAGCATACAATTATGACCTTGCCGTCATGGATATGCGGCTGCCTGATGTGGATGGGTATGAGGTCATCCGCATCAGTCGGGCGGCACGGGTACCAACGCCGGTCATGGTCCTGTCAGAAGAACGGGCGGCCACGGCCAAGGTCAAGGCGTTTTCCATCGGGGCGGATGATTATGTGACCCGTCCGTATGAATCCATGGAACTGACCGCACGGATGCAGGCGGTCATTCGCCGGTCAAAGGGATATAGCGAGCCGACCCTGCGCGCGGGGGAACTTGAACTGAGTCTGGACAGCCGGGAAGTGACCGTTCATGGCCAGAATGTTCACCTGACCGGCAAGGAATACATGATTCTGGAACTTCTGCTGCTGCGCAAGGGCATGGTCCTGACGAAAGATGCCTTCCTGAACCACCTGTATGGCGGCATGGACGAACCGGAAATGAAGATCATTGACGTGTTCATCTGCAAATTGCGCAAGAAGCTGCAGGCGGCTGGCGCGGGACAGCTGATTTCCACCGTGTGGGGGCAGGGTTACGTCCTGCGCGATGAGGGCGTCCAGACGGCCATGCCCCAGCCGCAGCAATCCACGATGCATGCGACGGTTCTCTGACCTGAAACGACGTGGCGGACGTCCGTCCTGCCTTAAAAAAACCATGGAATACAGGTAAAATAGAATAACAAGAAAAATGGCGGGCTTTCCAGAAAAGGAAGGCCCGCCAGAGTTTTAAAGTGATGATTCGATATGCGATGCCCCCATCGCCCTTCTGTTATTGCACTGGTCTTCCGCCCTGGACATGAGATAAATCAAAGTCGGTCGGAATAATGCATATGTTTTTTCTGTCACATCTTTATTCCGTTTCGCGCATGGGACAGGATGCGGGGATTAACAGGATGGAAACAGGCAGAACGTCGATGGGATACAGGACAACGCTGAGGCATCTCTATACTGGTGGCGCCCTGCTGCTTGCGGCATCAGCCAGCCTTACGGCATGCGAAAGCGTGCATGATCAGATCGTGGATAAGGAAAACAGCCTTGCCGCCGCCGGGTTTGTGGCCCGTCCGGCCAATACGCCCGAACGTCAGGTCATGCTGCAGAAACTGCCCCCCAACCGGTTCCTTCAGAAATCGTTCGGGGACCACATGCTGTATGTCTATTCCGATCCGAAGGTCTGCAACTGCCTGTATGTCGGAAACCAGGCCGCCTATGGGCGCTACATGTCCTATGTACAGGCGCAGAACCTGGCGGATCAGCAGCAGATGACTGCCGATATGTACCAGGACGCGTCATGGAACTGGGGCATGTGGGGCTGGGGTGGCGGCTGGGGCGGCCCATGGGGCGGTGGCTGGTGGTAACACGCAGCTTTCCGGCATATTGCCCGACCTGATCTATGTCGGCTTGGGGCGGTGGTCGGCATAGACCACCATCTGCCAGGCTTCCCGGGTGCCAAGCCGGTGTGGATGGGCATGGGCGGGGGGAAGGAGATGTCCCTCGCTTACGGCAACTTCCACCCCACAGCCGACACAGCGGTAAATGCCGGAATGTGGCGCAACGGTACGGGGGGGATGGATTTTGTCGAATTCAGGATCGGTCCACGTATCAACAAACTGTGCGGACTGGTAAAGGGCCATCCCGTTCTCCATAGTTTCCCACTGCCTGCCAGGCCGGTCCGGCATGCCGTCAGGACTGTTTAAAACAATCTTTAGCATGCATGTTATGCGACGCCATCCTGTTCGGTCACGTGACCTTCCGGTAACTGAATGCAACGGATCAGGTCGCGTATTTGGCAATACATCATGAAACGGCTGGCAATGCCCGAAGTATGACGGCATGCATTATTTAATTTGCGTTATGCCTAATCCCCGGACCGAAGGGTCACGGACTGGTCGATCGTCTGGGTCACGATGGCGTTCAGGCCGCCATGGGCGGCTGTCCGCTGGAACGGATCGGCATCATTGTTGAAGGTCGGGTCAAGCTGGTCATTGGTGACCGTGCCATAGACCTGAAAATACATGTCGGGGCGGGCGGGAATTGTATCCATCGTCCATGTCCAGTCATCGGACAGCAACGCCACGGCACCTGTCCGCGCGCAGGGATGGGTCTGTGACAGGGTGACGGCCGTTGAGGTCATAAGGGCGGCCTGCGGACGGTGGTAATCACCATCACCCCCGATATCTTCCATCTGCAGCTGGCGTCGGCGTGTTTCTTCCGCCGGGGAAATGCCATGCCATCCATCCCCGTCCGGGGCAGCATGCGCACGATCCAGCGGGTCGGCGGCGGGACCGAAGGCATGTCCGGCGTAATTCAGCGCCGTGCCCGCGGGCACATGAATTGATCCATGCGTTGGCGTATTCTGAACGAAGCTGTCATTCGCCATGTGCTGGTCCAGGCACAGCTCGATTTCGCCCCCTGCCCATGCGGGCCGGGCCGACAGGGCGGCGCAGGCCAGACCCACGGCCATCACCGCGCGGCAGGCGGCGCGCAGCCAGTCAGGCGGGTCCTGCCGCTTCCCTGACCGGGAAGCGGCGGGGTACGTAAGCATGCACGGCATGAAAACGACCGGAAAGAACCGCGTATCAGTGGGCTGCGGACTTCTTGCCGCTACCCTGTGCCGCAGGGCTGTCCACCATGTCTTCGGAGACGAAGCGGATGCTGTTCTGTGCTTCCTGCAGTGCGCTGTCGGCGCCCTTTGTGTCCTTGCCCGCCAGCAGGTTGGATGCGCGGTACACGTCGCCCGCGCTGGTATCGAGCGGCGCGATGGCCAGCACGAAGTCAACATCAACCGCGGCCACCTGCAGGTTCTGCGCCGCCTGTGCGGGCTTGCCCTTGTTCAGGCTGGTATTGGCGGATGCTACGGCCGTACCCTTGGTGGAGGTGGGCTCCAGGTCTTCGGTCACGATGTATTCGCCATCAACCGGCAGCCATGCGACAGGCTGGGTGGACGCCGAGGCGGAGGGAGCAGGTGCACCGGCCGGGGCCTTCTTGGGTGGGGTCAGCTGGGCTTCGGCCTTCATGAAGACCTTGTTGTCGCTCTTGGCGCGGGTCAGGGCGTTGTTGGCATCGGTCAGCAGTTTTGCTGCGCCCGCGGGGTCGTTATTGGCCAGTGCCGTACGGGCCATGGCAATGTCGTCAAACGCGCGGCTGCCATCAGCCGACAGCTTGGCGAAGTCGCGGTTGACGGCGCGGCTGCTGGACGGGGTTGCGTGGGCGACACCCAGCGCGGTTCCCATCATCAGGGCGGCTGCGGGCAGTAGGGCGAATTTCTTCATGGGGTATCCTCCGGTCTTTGGTCATTGCATCATCGCGCGGCGCCGGATGTAACAAAAGATGTGGCAACGCAATGCCGCTGCCCTGTCTTCGCATGTCAGGACTGACCGGGCGCATCCATGTAAAATGCGGTATGGTCATGTTTCCGCCATGCGTTAGTATGAAATGGTCCCGTTCCCGTCTGGAACGGATGTGTCTATCAAGGAATGAACCATGTCTGAATGTACAACCAAGTGCCCTTCCAAGTCCCCCTGCCTCAAGGGCATCCTGGTTCTTGGCGCGATTGCCGGTGTCATCGCGTACTTCCTCAAGAAGAAGAAGTGCAACGGCTGATCAGCCATCATGACGTGCCGGCCACGTCCCGTCGGGGCGTGGCCGCGCGCGGCATGCCGGGTCATCCGGCACGTGGTGTGCCGTGACGCAGTCACCGGCGCACCGTCGCATCATCCATGTGGACATGGATGCGTTCTTTGCCTCGGTTGAACAGCGCGACGACCCGGCCCTGCGGGGCAGGCCGCTTGCGGTAGGGGACGTGGGCCGCCGGGGGGTGGTTGCCGCCGCCAGTTACGAAGCCCGTCGTTTCGGTGTCCGTTCGGCCATGCCGTCCGTGATCGCGCTGCGCAAATGTCCCGATCTGGTGTTCGTGCCGCCGCGTTTTGATGTCTATCGCGCGGTCTCTGCCCAGATTCACGATATCTTTTCGCGTTTCACTCCGCTGATCCAGCCGCTTTCGCTGGATGAAGCCTATCTGGATGTCACGCATCCCCTGCAACCCTATCCATCCGCCACAGCAATCGCGCAGGACATCCGAGACCGGATCCGTGCGGAAACAGGCCTGACCGCATCAGCGGGTATTTCCTACAACAAATTCCTGGCCAAGCTGGCGTCGGATTACCGCAAGCCGGATGGACAGTTTGTCATAACGCCACGCATGGGGCCTGATTTCGTTGCCACCCTGCCGGTGGAGCAGTTCCACGGCATTGGTCCGGCCACGGCGGCGCGGATGCATGCGCTAGGCATTCGTACCGGGCTGGACCTGCGGCAGCAGCCCCTGTCCCGGCTGTTGCGGCATTTTGGCAAGGCGGCGGATTTTTATTACGGCATCGCGCGCGGGATTGATGAACGTCCCGTCGAGGTCAACCGCCCCCGCCGGTCGATCGGCGCCGAAAGGACATTCGAGGTCGATATCCATGACTGGGCTGCGGCACTGGATGTCATCATGGATCTGTCCACCCGCGTATGGAACCGCTGCACGGCCCGCAGCCTGACGGGCATTACCGTGACCATAAAGGTGAAATACAACGATTTCCGCCAGATCGTGCGCGGGCGCACGGCGCTGGAGCCCGTGCGTGATGCGACCGACCTGGTCGACAGGGCGCAGGGCCTGCTGGCGCCATGCTTTCCACCGCCACGCGGCATCCGGCTGCTGGGTGTGACCGTATCGGGCCTGCGTGCACGGGATGCGCTGGCCGCGCCCCGACAGCTGGCGTTGTTCGGCTGACGGATTTGGAATTCAATAATGGCAAAAGCTTCGCCAGAAACTTCTGGTTATTCCCCGGTCAGGCGGGCCCGTAGGCAGGCAGGGGCTCGGGACGCAGGTCGGATGGCAGGTAGAGCGGGTGTTCAGGGCGGCCCGAACGGCGGCTCAGGCGCATGGCGCTGACCGTAATGCCATGCTGCTGGAGCATTCGTACCACCTCCGGCCCACGTGGCAGCAGGGTTTTGATCTGGGGTGATCCATAGGCTGCGATCACCAGGTCGGCACTGCGTGCCATGGCCAGCAGGTGGCGGTCATTATCGGGGCCGATCGGGTCGGGCACTTCCGTCAGGCGTTTCTGGTCCGTGCAGCGATAGGCAAATGTATTGCCCACCAGTAGCGTGCCGTACCCCCATGCACGGGCGTAACGCTGGCACTTGGCCACGGTGCGGTCGTCGCCATCCTCGGTCGCGACGGACGGGTTCATCATAAGCCACATGACGGCCGGGCGACCCGCGTCCCATGTGCGCGTCAGTTCATAGCGGTAGCATTTGCCCGGGCCGCCATAGACGGCATGGCTGACCACGTCATCGGCCAGGCGCAGCGGGCGGGAAGACCCCACATGATGCGGGGAAGGCGGCTTGGTATCCATGGCCGTATTCATACGCATGGCCGCGTGAAGGTCTACCCCACGCGGCCATGTCCCATGTCATCCAACCGGACGGATCAGCGCGGCGTGCCGATCTTGTGCGGGGCGACCATGATTTCGCGTCCCTTCAGCATGCCGTCCCAGTACAGTACCGGCATGACCCATTCCTTCAGCATCCATGCCAGATGCGTCGGCTTGCGGCCATCCAGCAGCCATGTCGGCAGGGTCGGATCCAGCTTGCCGCCGTAGCCGAATTCCGCCAGCACGATCTTGCCGCGTTCCACTGTCAGCGGGCAGGCGCCGTAGCCGTCGTAATCGGCCACCGCAGGCTTGTGGTCCAGCGTGGCCAGCACGTTGACCGCAACCACCGGGGCCTGCACGCGCACGGCGGCGGCCGTCTTGGCGTTGGAAGTCCCGGCCACGTCACCCAGCGCGAAGACGTTTTCATATTTCGTGTGCCGCAGCGTCGCAGGGTCAACCGAAACCCAGCCTCCTTCACCCGCCAGCGGGCTGTTGCGGATCACGTCCGGCGCACGCTGGGGCGGGACGACATGCAGCATGTCGAATTCCGTCTCGGTCGTGGTCTTGGTGCCGTCCTCGGCCACGTTGGTGAACGTGGCGACCCGGTTCTTGCCGTCCACCTTCGTCAGGTTGGATTTCAGGCGCAGGTCAATGTGGTAGCGCTTGATGTATTCCATCAGTGCGGGCACGAATTCCTTCACCCCGAACAGCCCCGGCGTGGCGGTGTGGAAGGATACGTTGATATTGTCGGAAAGCCCCCGTCTGCGCCATGCGTCACAGGCCAGGTACATCGCCTTCTGCGGCGCGCCCGCGCATTTGATGGGCATGGGCGGCTGGGTGAACACGGCGTTGCCACGGCCCAGCGTCTGCACCAGCTGCCACGTGTAGGGGGCAAGGTCATAACGGTAGTTGGAGGTCACGCCGTTGCGGCCCAGCGTCTCGCTCAGCCCCTCGATCCCGTCCCAGTCCAGCGTCAGGCCGGTGGCGACGACCAGTACTTCGTACCGGATGGAGGACCCGTTCGACAGATGAACCAGGTTCGACTCGGGCTCGAACCCGGTCGCGGCCGCCTGCACCCAGTCGGCACCCGACGGGATCAGCCGCTTTTCCGAACGGCGCGTCTGGGACTGCTTGAATACGCCACCGCCCACCAGCGTCCAGCCCGGCTGGTAGAAATGCGATCCCGACGGTTCGATGATCGCGACCGTGATGCCGCCCCGGCGCTTGAGGATGCTGGCAGCCGTGGACAGGCCGGCCGCTCCGCCGCCAACCACGACGACATCATAGGTCAGCCCGTGCGCCGGGCTGGACAGGTTCGGTGTGGCTGGGTCGGTATCTGTCATGAAGGGTCTCCGTAACTCAGTAAGGTAAAACCGGAAGGATGTGATGGTAACAGGGGTATCAGGAACCGCTGACCGGAATTTTGATGTAGCTTACACCATTGTCTTCCGGTTCGGGCAGGTGGCCGGCACGCATGTTGACCTGCACCGAGGGCATGATCAGGTTCGGCAGTGACAGCGTCGCGTCGCGCGCGGTACGCATCTTGACGAACGTGTCTTCATCCACGCCATCATGAACGTGGATATTGTCGCGCCGTTCCGCGCCGATTGTGGTTTCCCATGCGTATTCATCACGTCCCGGCGCCTTGTAGTCATGGCACAGGAATACCCGCGTCTCGTCAGGCAGGGATAGAAGCCGGCGGATGGACTGGTACAGCATGCGTGCGTCTCCGCCGGGAAAATCAGCCCGCGCGGTCCCGTAATCGGGCATGAACAGGGTATCGCCGATAAAGGCGGCATCCCCGATCACATACGCCATATCCGCAGGTGTATGGCCGGGCACATGCAGCGCAATGACGGGCAGGGAGCCGAGCATGAACCGCGCCCCATCGCCAAACAGGCAGTCAAACTGCGACCCGTCGCGTGCGAAACGGGTACCCGCGTTGAACATTTTGCCAAAGATGTCCTGCACGCGGATGATGGATTCCCCGATTCCCAGCTTCCCGCCCAGGCGTTCCTGCAGCCATGGGGCGGCGGACAGGTGGTCTGCATGGACGTGGGTTTCCAGCAGCCACTCCACCTTCAGCTTTTCCGCCGTCACGTAATCCACGATTTCCTGCGCCATGTTATGGTCGGTACGACCAGATGCGGGATCGTAGTCCATGACGCTGTCCACAATCGCGCACGTCATGGTGGCGGGATCATGCACGACATGGGTGGCGGTGAAGGTCGGGTCGTCGAAAAATGTCCTGACGACAGGGACATGGCCCGTGGCGCGACAGGTGTTGATCTGGCTGGTGGCGGCCACGATGGCGGCATCGGTCATGGCATGTCTTCCACACTTTATGAATTACATAATAAATGTATGTTATGGCATGGCTTGCGTCAAGGCGCGGCAGATGCAAAAGGGCAGGGTATGAATAACGAGGGCAGCATTCCAGCAACCGGTGGCGTGGCCGAAGCACGCCCGTTGCGTATTGGTGACGTGGCACCGGACTTTCAGGCCCGGACCACGAAGGGGGAGATACGCCTGTCGGATTTCCGCGGGCGCTGGCTTCTGTTTTTCTCGCATCCGGCGGATTTCACGCCGGTCTGCACCAGTGAATTCATGGCGCTGGCGCAGGCGCAGGACCGTTTCGATGCACTGGACTGCGCCCTGCTGGGGTTATCGGTCGACAGCCTGTATGCGCATCTGGCATGGCTGGAGACGATACAGGAACGCTTCGGAGTGGAAATTCCTTTCCCGCTCGTGGAAGACCCCTCCATGGTGGTATGCCGCGCCTATGGCATGCTGGACCAGACGGCGCGCAACAGCGCTACCGTGCGTGCGTGCTATGTCATCGACCCCGACGGCGTCATCCGCGCCGTGATGTGGTATCCCATGTCCGTTGGCCGATCGGTGGAGGAACTGCTCCGCCTTGTCGAGGCCCTGCGCCGCAGCGACGGCAACGCCGTCATGACGCCCGAAGGCTGGAAGCCGGGCGGCGACGTGGTCCGGCCCGTGCCCACCACGCAGGCCGGGGTACGCAAGGCCGAGGGCACATGCTGGTTCTATAACACCGTGCCCGATACGGGCCGCACACGCACGCGCTAGGCCACCATGGCCGACAATGGGGAAAGAATGCCCGACCGCAAGACCAGTAGTGACCGCCGTTCCTATGTCATGACGCTGTCCTGCCCGAACCGTCCGGGCATTGTCGCCGCGATCAGCCGCACCCTGTTCGAACTGGGTGGCGACATTGCGGGCGCGCAGCAGTTTGATGAACGTGAAAGCCGGATCTTCTTCATGCGCGTCGTGTTCAGCGTGGCGGCCAACGGCGTGACGCGGGCGGCCCTTGATGACACGCTGGCCGGGGTGGCGGCGCGTTTCGACATGCAATGGTCGCTGCGCGAAAGCCCGCGCCCGACCCGTACCATCATCATGGTGTCGCGTTTCGACCACTGCCTTGTGGACCTGCTGTACCGCTGGCGGATCGGGGAACTGGCCATTGACCCGGTGGCCATCATCGCCAACCATCCGCGGCAGACCTACGCGCATATCGATCTGGACGGCATTCCGTTCCACTACCTGCCGGTGACCGCCGCGACACGGGCAGAGCAGGAATCCCGCATTGCGGAGATCGTGCGCGAAACGGACGCGGAACTGGTGGTGCTGGCGCGTTACATGCAGATCCTGTCCGACCGGATGAGCGAATGGCTGGCCGGGCGCTGCATCAACATCCATCACTCTTTCCTGCCAGGGTTCAAGGGCGCGCGGCCTTACCATCAGGCCTTTGCGCGTGGCGTGAAGCTGATCGGGGCCACGGCCCATTTCGTCACGCCCGACCTTGATGAAGGGCCGATCATCGAGCAGGATGTCGAGCGCATCACCCATGCCGACAGTCCCGACGACCTGATCCGCAAGGGGCGCGACATTGAACGCCGTGTTCTGGCCCGTGCCGTGCGGTATTTTACCGAATGCCGGGTCATTCCCAACGGGCACAAGACGATCGTGTTCAATCCATGATGCCAGCGGGTCACGGCGGCAGCGGGCCACGGCGTAACCCGCGCCCGCAGCCCATGCTGGATGCGGACATGCAGTCCGCAGGCTTCCGTCAGGCACGGCTGGCGCGCAAGACCGCCCTGATCGAGGATTATGTCGAACTGATCGACGACCTGCTGAATGACGGGCAGGAAGCGCGGCAGGTGGATATCGCGGCCCGTCTGGGCGTGTCGCAGCCCACGGTGGCCAAGATGCTGGTGCGGCTGGAGGCGGACGGGCTGGTGACGCGCCGCCCGTATCGCGGTATTTTCCTGACCGGCGCCGGGCACGACATGGCGGCCCGGAGTCGCGCGCGGCACCATACGGTTGAATGCTTCCTGCGTGCGCTGGGGGTCAGCGAGGTCAATGCCCGCATCGATGCCGAGGGCATGGAGCATTATGTGGGCGCTGAAACGCTGGATGCCCTGCGCCGCGCGCTGGATGCGGGGCTTGCGGCCTTCATGGAAGCCGCCCGGCAGTCCGGCCACGACTGACCGCCCGCAGAGGGGCAAGCCACGGGGGGAACGCCATGACCAGACGCGCGGGCTCCGCCGATCTGCCGCTGCATACGGGCCGCGTGCCCGCATGGCTGGGCCAGCGCATGGCGCGACTGGGCGCCGTGATCACGCAGGCGATCATCCATCATTACGGGCGTGACGAATTCATCCGCCGCCTTGCCCATCCCTTCTGGTTCCAGTCCTTTGGCGCGGTCATGGGCATGGACTGGCATTCATCAGGCATGACCACCAGCGTGATTGGTGCGCTCAAGCGCGGGCTGGCCCCGTTGCAGGACGAACTGGGCCTGTATGTATGTGGTGGCCGGGGCCGTCATTCGCGCCGCACGCCCGATGAACTGCTGGCGGTGGGGCAGGCGACGGGCCTTGACGCAACATCGCTGGTGGCGACAAGCCGCATGGTGGCCAAGGTGGACAGCGCCGCCGTGCAGGACGGGTTCGACCTGTACCTGCATGGGTTCGTGGTGGCGGCGGACGGGCGGTGGTGCGTGGTCCAGCAGGGCATGCATACGGGGCGGCGCATGGCGCGGCGCTATCACTGGCTGTCCGAAGGGCTGTCAGATTTTGTCGAAGCGCCGCATGCGGCCATTGATGGTCGTGCCACGCGGGGCGCGATCATGAACCTGACCGACCGGCGGGCCGATCCCTCGCGTCGCGGGCAGATGGACCTGCTGCATGGCATGGGGCCGGACAGGCTGACGCGCGAGGTCATGCGGATCGAAGGGCGTCCGCCCCCGCCCGTGCCCGCGCAGGGGGAACTGCCGCACCTGTCCATGCCCGGCCACCATGATGTCCAGCCGCAGGATGTGAACATGCGCCGCCTGCATGGTGCGCTGGCGGCGGCGACCGAGGCGGGGCCGCGTGATTTCGCGGACCTGCTGCGCGTGCCCGGGGTGGGCGCGCGGACCGTGCGCGCGCTGGCGCTGGTGGCGGAGGTCGTGCATGGCGCGCCATGCCGTTTTTCCGATCCCGCACGGTTTTCGCTTGCTCATGGTGGCAAGGACCGCCACCCCTATCCCGTGCCGGTGGCGGTATATGACCGCACCCTGTCGGTCATGAAGGCGGCGGTCACGGCCGCGAAGCTGGGGCGCGAGGAACGGCTGGACGCCATCCGCAGGCTGGATGCGGCGGCGCGGCGGCTGGAACGCGATGCGACCGGCCCCACCTTTTCCGCCATCATGGCCGAAGAATACGACCGTTCATACGAATATGGTGGCCGGTCGGTGTTTGGATATGAACCGCCGCCGCCCCGACGGGTTTCAGAAGAAGGGCAGGGAAACGGGGTCATGCGCCATGATGGCCAGCCACAGGACCAGCAGGGACATGATCGTGAGACGTCCCGCCAGACGGGATAGGGGTGCGTATGTCATGCAACCATGATACCGGGCTGAATGCGGCGGAAGTACGGATTTTCCCGGTCGCCACGTATGGAGGGCAGCGCCACATTCATGACCGTCATTGATCCCCGCCCGCCGCACCGCGCACCGCCGGACCATGTGCCCGATACGGTGCAGGTGGGCCGCCTGCAGCGCTATCAGCGCCATCCCCTTGCTTTCATTTTCCACTATGTGCGCCTGCATGCGCGCTGGCATGCGATCATTGTCGGTGCGATCGCGGTGGCGGTCGCGTGCAACGTGGGCATGTCGGGCATCATCCGCCATCTGGTCAACGGCATGACGCAGGGTGGACAGGGGATGGGGGCGGTCTGGGTGTCCATCATCCTGTTCTGCCTGACCATCATCTGTGACAATGCGGCATGGCGTGTCGCGGGGTGGATGGCGTCGGGCGTGTTCGTGCGTGTTGGTGGCGACGTGCGCCATGACCTGTTCCGGTACCTGACGGGCCATGCCGCCACCTATTTCGCGGACCGGCTGTCCGGTGCGCTGGCGGCCAGGGTGTCGGCTGCGGCGAATGCCGTGGTGGCGCTGGAAAACATGGCGGCGTGGAGCCTGTTGCCCTCGGTGCTGAACCTTGTGCTGGCCATCATCACCCTTGGCACCGTCAGCCCCTGGATGGCGCTGGTGCTGGTGGGCATGACCACGCTGCTGGGGCTGGGTATCTACCGGCTGGCGGGGCGGGGACAGTCGCTGCACCTGTCCTATGCCGCCGAAGCGGCGGAGGTGGATGGCGAAATGCTGGATGTGATGCAGAACCTGCCACTGGTGCGCGCGTATGGCATGATCGGTTCCGAACATGCCCGCATGCGCCAGCGCATTCATGTGGAAACGGGTATGCACACCCTTTCGCTGCGGTACATGGAGCAGTTGCGCCTGATCCATTCCATCGTCACCGCCATCATGACCACGGGGCTGCTGGTCTGGGCGGTGCTGCTGTGGCGCATGCATCGGGCGACGACGGGTGATGTGGTCATGGTGACGACGCTGGGTTTCCTGATCCTGAACTGCACGCGCGACCTTGCATTTTCCATGGTCGAGGCGATGAAGCATGTCACGCGCCTGTCCGAAACGCTGGACCACCTGCTGGCTCCGCATGAACGCAGTGGCATGCCGGAAACGATGACCCTGTCCCCCGCGGCCTGCCGGGGGCATGTGCAGCTGCGTGATGTCACCTTTGCCTATCCCGGCAGTCCGCCGGTCCTGTCGCATTTTGACCTTGATATTCCCGCAGGTGGTCGTGTCGGGCTGGTGGGGGTATCGGGGTCAGGGAAAAGCACGGTCCTTGCCCTGTTGCAGCGCCAGCGTTTCGTGCAGGCGGGCACGGTGGAAATTGACGGTATCAACATTCTGGAACTGGATGAGGCCAGCCTGCGTGCCACCATGGCGGTCGTGCCGCAGGATGTGTACCTGCTGCGCCGTTCGGTCGGGGAAAACATCCGCTATGGCCGTCCCGACGCCACCGAGGCGGAAGTACGCGCGGCGGCGGAGGCTGCGGGATGCACCGGCTTCATCGCCGCCATGCCGCACGGGTTCGATACCGTGGTGGGTGAGCGTGGGGTGATGCTGTCGGGCGGGCAGCGCCAGCGTATCGCGATCGCGCGTGCCTTCCTGCGCAATGCCCCGGTGCTGATTCTGGATGAGGCGACCAGCGCGCTGGATGGTGAAAGCGAACGCCATGTGCATGCGGCACTTGAACGGCTGATGGTCGGTCGCACCGTCATTGCCGTGGCGCACCGCCTGTCCACCCTGCGGGGTTTTGACCGCATTGTGGTGATGGAAAAAGGCCATATTGCCCAGCAGGGTACCATGGCGGAGCTGGAGCGTGTGCCCGGTCCCTATCGTGACCGGCTGTTGGCGGCGGGTGGGGAACTGTCTGGCTGAGGCGAAAAGGGTTATTTAAATCAATGTATTGGGGGAGACTCTGAAAGTTTTTCGGGTATCGTTTTTTCAGAAAGGCGGTGTTTCCTGAAGCCTTTTGAAAAAGCTTCACCAAAAGCTTTTTCTTTGGACAGTCTTCAGGGGCTGGGGGGATTGCCCGGCTGGGCCTGCGTGCCGCCGCCCCCAGGTGGCGATGGGACCTCGACCATGCGGGCGATGGCGGTGCGTGTGCTCAGCATGCCGTGGGTGGCGGGCCCCCGGTCATCGGGCATGTCCTGCTGTGGCGTCATGAAGATCATGTCCTGTGGAAATGCCATGAGGATCCGCCTGCGGCGCAGGAAATTCATGCCAAGGATGCTGTAGCTGGTCTTTTCCACATTCACGTCCAGGGGCTGGTTCCGCCACGTTCCCAGCGTCACGGCATCAAAATGATGCCGGCGTCCGTTCAGGATCCTGCCCGCATTCGTGCGTACATGCATGTCGTCATGCAGGATGGCGTTGGTCAGGCCCAGCATCCGCGCGTCCTTGCGTGACAGGGAGGAGACGTCCGCCCCCGGTTCGATCTCCATCTCGACGGCATGATCACCCACCTGCATTGCCACCCCGGTCATGCGCCCCATGCCATCGGGCAACAGGGGGAGTGCCGTGCTGTCCGGCCCCAGCCACTCACGCAGCGGCGGGCAGGCCGCATTCGCATCCTCGCGCAGTCTGAACAGGACCATGCGGCGGGCCGGAAAATCAAACAGCACGTCATAGTTGTTCAGCACGTCATACCCGATCACTCCCAGAACGGGCTGTGCGTTGATGTGGGGCTGGCCGATTCCCTCCAGCACGGCGGGCACCTTGTCCGCCGTGCCATTGTTTATGCGCATGTGCTCCAGGGTCGTGGTGTAGGTGATGCCTTCCCCGGCGATGGTCAGGATGTCTATGCTGGATTCCACCGGGTAATCCTGTGCCTCGGCGGCATAGACCCCGACCCGGTCCTGTGTTGCGCTGACATAGGCCAGTCCCTGTGTCGCGTTGAACGTGACGGGAATGATGGGACTGCCACTATTGGTCAGCAGGGGTACGGCAATGACATGGGCGATGCATGCGGCGGGCAGGCCGTATTGCAGTTCGGTTGCCGGTTTCGTGTCCGCAGGGGCGGGGGCCGTGTGCAGGACGGGACGGGCCTGCCCGTTCACGGCCATGCAGGCCATGATGCCCATGGCGGACAGGCCGGTGCGCAGGGGGGACAGGTCAGTCAGGCTGGTCAGCCAGGTATTCCGCCACATCGGCTGTTGCATCCTGCGGGGATTCGGTCTGGTCGAAACGGGTGTAATCAACGGTAATCCGCCCATCCGGCCCGGCGTTTATGATATCCACGAAGCGGTGATTATATAGCATACGGTCAAATCCGTAAGCGGAGCGAGCAAATACCGTCTGGCCGGATGCTTCGTCCGTGCCGGTCAGGCTGACAATGATTTCCGCTTCCTGCGCCGACAGGTCAGCTTCGGTCATGCCATACAGGGGGCTGTTGTCGTCAATGACATGCGTGGGCGTACAGGCAAAGCGCAGGACCGGCACATGGGCCTGCTGTAATGGCAGGGGATCGAACTGCCGCACCACCCGGCCGGCTGGTGTGCGGATCAGTCGTGCCAGGGCGCATTCCACATCCACCGACAGAATCGGGCTGCGCCTGCAGTTGGCAATGCGGATATCAAGGTGAAGCTGGTTGTTTTCCCATAATATAAGCGCCTTGTGACTGAACATGACCCGGGCGCGCGGGCGTGAAAACCGCGCGAAGATCAGCCCGGTGGCCAGGGCATTGATCATCATGCCGCCCAGTACCTCCACCGTGGCGATCAGGTTGGCGGTGTGGCTGACGGGGATCATGCCGCCATAGCCTACGGTGGACAGGGTCTGCACGCTGAAAAAGAAGAAATCGGCGAAACTATGCGGCTGCGTGCCGCTGATCCCCTGACTGTCCATCATATACAGCAGGGCGAACAGCAGGTTTATACCGACATAGACCAGCAGGGAGCCGTAGAAGAACGTGCTCCACGGTGCGGTCAGGGCATGATGGTAGAAATCGGACCAGATGCGGTCCACCTGCCCCACCCGGACGATGGTGTCATGGCCGTTATCTTCCAGCCGATGGGTGTTCGTAACCGCGGATGGTGCGGGTGTATCGGACTGTGCCGGGTGGTCCGGTGCTGCATGCTGTGCCATGGCGTATCCTGTGTGCGCATGTCGTGTTGCATCAGGATCAGGCAGACCTGACAAAGTTTGTAATATTCCATGTCTCGCCACAGGACAACGCCCGTTCCGCTGGACGCGGCAGGTATGCTGTCTGCGTATCCGTGCAGACATGCCAGGCAGGAGGCCCCGATGACAGACGATCCCACGCCCGACCAGATGGAACATATGGCCCGGACACTGGAGGGGACGGGCCGCTACCGTGTCCTGCGTCCGCTGACGCCAAGGACGCTGAGCGAATATCCGAAGGAGGCGGGTACGCGTCTGGGCATGTTCCTTGATCTGGAAACAACCGGGCTGAGTGCCACCAAAGATGAGATCATCGAATTCGGGATCGTGCCCTTCGTCTATACGCTGGATGGCCGGATACTGGGGGCGCTGGAACCCTTCAGCCGCCTGCGTGAACCGTCCTGTCCCATTCCGCCACAGATTACCGAACTGACCGGCATTACCCCGGCCATGGTGGCGGGGCAGTCCGTTACCCCGGAGGAAGTGGAGCATTTCGTCGCCCCGGCATCTTTGATTATCGCTCATAATGCAAATTTTGACCGTAAGTTTGCAGAACGCTTCACCCCCGCCTTCACCACCAAGCCATGGGCCTGCTCCATGCGTGACGTGGATTGGGCAGCGGAGGGGTACGAAGGACGCAAGCTGTCCTATCTGGGCATGCAGGCAGGGTTCTGGTTCGACGGTCATCGCGCGGTGGATGACTGTCAGGCGGGCATTGCCATTCTGGATCGGGACCTGCCGGTATCGGGGCGGCGGGCGCTTGGGGTGCTGCTGGAAAACGCCCGGCAGATCCGCTGCCGGATCTGGGCCGAGAACGCGCCTTATGAATACAAGGATATGCTGCGCCAGCGTGGCTATCGCTGGAATGATGGCACCGATGGCAACCCGCGTGCGTGGTCCATCTCGCTGCCTGAAGAACAGGTGGAGGCGGAGCTGGCCTTTCTGTCCGCCGAGGTCTTTGCCCGCCCTGTTGAACTGCCCGTCACCCGTATCACACCGTGGGACCGTTTTTCCACCCGGTGTTAGCTGGTCGGCTTTCTGTCAGCAGGTTCTGGCGTGCCGGAATGCAGGGTAAATGATGTGCGGGTAGGGGTTTTGAAGGCAACAAATTGATAAAAAACAATAAAACTTATTGGATGCTGCCTTTTTTCAAAAAGGCGGCGTTATCCGAAGCATTCCGGAACATGCCCCATAATAAAGGGTTCAGGGCACACCCATGAACTCGTCACCCAGATAATCGGGTGGGCCACCATCCAGTCCTTCGGCCTCGAAGCCATCATTATAGGGACCGGAATAGAATCCCATGCCGTAGTTATGTTCGTTCCAGTCGTTATTGGCGATCATGGGGCCATCTGGTCCCGACAGTTGCGGACCCGTCGGCCCGGCGCAGGCGGCAAGGCCTGCTGCCATCCCGATCAGGGGAAGCAGCCTGTACAGGCGGGTAAGTGTATGTTTCCTGACCATATCGACCTTGTATCATCTGGACCGGGGTGTGGTTGCAGCCTGACCCGCCAGCGGGCCGGGTACCTGCCTGCCACGATGCCAGACCTGCTGGATATGATCCAGCGCCGCCGGGTCCTGTGCCGGGTTGCCGGATACCACCAGCAGGTCCGCCAGTTGTCCCGGCGCGATCGTGCCCCGATCCGTCAACTGCATGAGGTGGGCGGCATCCCCCGTCGCCAGCGTGATGGCCTGCAGCGGGGTCAGGCCCGCCATGACCGACAGCCGGAACTCCCGATGTTCCGCAAAGCCGGGTATGCGGGTCGGCGTTGCCCCTGAATCCGTGCCAAAGCCGATGGCGATGCCCGCGCGGTACAGGGTCAGCAGGTTGCGCATGTTCATTGCCAGCGCCTTGCGTGATGCGGCAGTCAGGGGGGCCGCCAGCACCTTTTCCCGCCATGCCGGATCAGCAAACTGCTGGCGTAATGCGGGCGATAGTCCGAATGACAGGAATGGATCATCAAGCCATTCGGGGTGTTCGGCAAAGATATAGTTGGCTTCGTCCAGATCCAGCGTTGCGATGTAACCCGTGCCCTGTTGTGTCATGGCGTGGATCAGGGTGGCGTCAACCGGTTTGTCACGCACGCCATGAGCAAGGATGTCCACCCCCGCTGCCACCAGTGCGCGGGCGTCGGACAGGTCATGGATATGGGCGGCCACGCGCTTGCCGCGCAGGTGGGCCTGCGTAATGGCGGCGCGGTAGATGTCCGGACGCATTTTGGGCAGGCCATGCGCGCCGGGCACACCGTTGCGGAAGTCATCGACCCACAGCTTGATCAGGTCCGTTCCTTCATCCGCCATCCTGTTGACTGCGGCACGTGCCTCATCCGGCGTGGTGGGACGGAAAACCTGGTCCGCGCCAAGATGGAACATGTTCTGTGGTGGAACGCCATCGGGCGCACCAATTCCCTGATCGACGCCAAACAGGTCGGCGCCGGGATTCAGGCCGGCATGCTGTTCGCGCCGCATGTCGTCAAACATGGGCGAACGGTTCAGCCCCAGTGCCGTCACGGTCAGTACGCCGTAATGTTCATATTGCGACAGGGCCGCCAGAATGTTGGCTCGGGTGTAATTGACTTCCCCATTCTGCGTGCCGCTGACCTGTCCCACATGGCTGTGGTCGGAAATCAGCCCCGGCAGTACCGTCTGCCCTGAAAGGTCAATGGTGCGTGCATGGGCGGGGGACGGCAGGTGTTGCCCGGTTGCGGCAATATGGCCGTCGCGGATCAGGATATCCGTATCCGCCTGCGGCGCGCTGCCGGTACCGTCAATGACGGTGGCGTGGCGCAGCAGCACCGGCCTGTCCGGCCGGGCGT
Organism: Komagataeibacter oboediens; assembly: GCF_018491655.1. NCBI lineage: Bacteria > Pseudomonadati > Pseudomonadota > Alphaproteobacteria > Acetobacterales > Acetobacteraceae > Komagataeibacter > Komagataeibacter oboediens. Next base: position 84,533 of record NZ_JABLUU010000017.1, read on the forward strand.
GGGCCACGCCATGGGCCAGTATCAGGCCCGTCATCAGGGTCAGCAGGGCAGGGCGACGGTAACGGGACATGGCGGGATCTCCATCCGGCGGGGTGGAGCAGTGTTGATCGTATGAAAAGTCCCGTCCATTCACATCTGGGCGTGGCGTGTCGAATCTAGTGCGGCAGCGAGGTGGCACCACCCTCAACCAGATCGGCAAACGCATCCTTTACATCGCCGCTTTCGGGAAAGCAGACCAGAACATCATCACTTTCGGTCTTGGCTTCGCGGGCCGGAGTAATCACGCTGTCCCAGTCACCGGACAGCGAAGTGACCGTGCCGATTTCCGGTTCCACGAACTGCCACGACCCACCCTTGACCGTTGAGCCCATGACGGTTGTCAGCAGGAAGACGCAGGCCTGCGGTGGCAGGGGCGATGGCACGCGCCGGAACTGGTAGATTGTGCCGGATTTTCCAAACAGCGTGAATGATGTCCACGGTTCCATAACTCTGTTCCCTCCTTTGGGTCGTGGCGCAGTATGCCATATTTCATGGCATCGGGGGATGGTGATGTACTGGCTTGCGGCCATATGGGGAATGACGGTCGTGGAATATATTATGGCCTGTCAGGAGTATGGACGGTTATGCTGGTGGGCAGGCCCGCACGGGAAGCCGGGCAGGTCATGCACAGGCTGGCATACTGGTGGTATGAAGCGTGGCAGGAATGGACTGCACAGGAATGCCGGATTGTCCCCGTATTGCCTGTTCACGTCCGGATTCATGACATCGTAAATGTGCACGATACATGCACCGGGCATCAGCCGGTATGTATTTCTTAAGCCTCGCGATGCTTTTTCTATATGATCTGTCTTGGGTATTGTGAGTTGGTGTGTATAAATAAGATAAAAAATCCTGAAAATTACTGTAATTAGGTGTGGTTTCGTAATGTATTTCTGTACATTTCGGATATTCCATCTGCAAATTTATTGATGGAAAACTGCCCTGCCTGTTCGGTGCCATTTTTTATGAGTGAATCGCACAGGGAATCATCATTATCCATTCTGGATATGCCGCGTATGATTGATTCTGTGTCAAAAGCATCGACAATCAGTGCGGCATGACCGCAGACTTCCTTAAGACCGCCTTCTGCTGAGCACATGACCGGTATTCCAGCCTGAAAGGCTTCAAGAACCGGCAGGCCAAACCCTTCCGCGATGGACGGGAACAGGAGGGCACGGGCATTTTTCAGCAGGAACCGCAGGACAGGGCGCGGAAGATAGTCAGAGCACACGACCCGGCCCGCATCCACGCCTTTCTTTATGATCCGGACAATCGGCCTGTTCTTCCAGCCCGCCGCCCCGACGATCAGAAGTTTGCGGGACGTATTGTACGACAGGAAACTTTCAACAAGTCGATAAATGTTCTTTTTGGGCTCCAGTGCGCCAATGAATATGAAATATTCACCGGCGGAAATGCCAAACATGTTGTGCAGTTCATTTTTTTCGTATTCCGATCCTGTGTAGTTTTTGTTTGGATCGGAAACGGAAGGATATGCAACGTATGTATTTGCCTTTGAATCAGGAAAGAATTTATTGATTTCCTGTCGTGATGCTTCCGATACAGTGCAGATCGGTCCCTGTTTCCTGCAGATATCCCGTATCAGGTTATAGTAATATTTCTTGTTGTCCGCTGTGGTTGTCGGCAGACGCAGTGGAACCAGATCATGGATGGTATATATATTTAATGATTTGTTGACCGAAATGGGGAAAGGGTATGTCCAGTGCATGATCGCGGGTGGATCAGGTATATTGACCCGGAGAAACTGCCCGGTCAGACGATAATATGCCTGTGCCCGATGGAACAGATTCCAGACATTCAGAATTCGATCGGCCTGAGGCAGGTTTTCGACAAAGATACGACGATCGACATGCCCGGTCATGGGAACTTCGACGGCCGTGCGTCCGGCTGCGTCCTGAATGGTATTCTTCCACCATTTGGGTCGTAACGGGGATGATGAGCGTGGCTGGACATTTCCGCCCAGCCGGTCAAAGAACATGACTTCCCGTAAGGTAGGCGCCATTTTCTCCGTTATGTCCATGCCGTAGAGAACGTCTACGTCGTGGTTCAAAAACTTGAGTGCATAGGTCAGGTTGCGCGCATAGGTTGCAACGCCCGTGCCACGCGGCAGGGAAAGGTTAAAGCCATCTATGCCAATACGCAGGGAAGAGAACTGATCCAATTACGCCTCACTTGCTGATGCACCCTTACATCACGTAAGGCATAAACACCCGTGTCCAGACCACGTTACCAAAAGGTCCATCTCATTTACATGAGATGTTATTCATTGCCTACCTGATGACCTGCCACAAAAAGCAACCCGGACGATTTTTTTTCCTGATCTGCCGGGCGAAGGTGATAAAACATGTCACCCTGTCTGGATGGGGGCTGGTGCATGGGTTGGCTCAATTGGTGGTGTGGTCTAGAAACAGCGGGATATATTTCTGATAACCGCGTCATTTCAGGCAGGCGTTACGCAATGAAGCTCGTTCAAAAAGTTATTTCCAGATTGAACGTAACGAATACCAGAACCAGAATTTGCAAAGCGATTGACGCCGGTGACTGGCCCCTTGTCCTCCGTTTCCGACGCAGGCAGACAGAATACTTTCCCAGATCCGCATCGGCGTGGCTGCAATATGGGCATGCCCTGAAGGAATGCGGTTTTTATGACCTGGCGGATGACGCCTATCTCAAGGCGCGGGACCTGGAACCGGGATCTGGTGAAATCAGCCTCCAGCGTGGTCACCTGCAGAAGCTTCGCGGGAATATCGGTGCGGCCTTCGCACTGTATTCCGCTGCACTGGAAGGATGGCAGGGGGATGCAGCTCCTGTTCAGGTCGAGATTGATCACCTCAGGGGACTGGCGGCGGCGCTTGTCTCACGCGGGGTCTTCCCGGATCGCGATGAACTGGATTGCGCGGTCTATATCTCTTCCGTCTGCAAGGTATTCGAAGAAAGCGACCGGACGGATATGAGCCACCGTATTGGCCGATCCGATTATTCATACGCCTTTGCACTGAAGGGTTTCGCCAGGGCCCTGGACGATCTGGGCATCGATTACCAGATTCTGAATGAAGTGGCAGGTATTGCCAATATCCGGAATATTTCGACATCGAAAAAAATCATCCATATCGGCTTCTATCCGCCTGAAAAGATAAATCTCCTGAAAGGCGCATATAATATCATCTGTTTTGCCTGGGAGTTCGAACGTCTTCGCCTTCCGGAGGAGAACCTGTCCTATAACGCGTTCAGTGACCAGGCATCCATGCTGGCCCTGGCTGACGAATTGTGGGTACCGTCGCAATATGGCGTAGAAAGCGTGAAGCGGTCCGTACGGAATATCGTGACCTACATGCCGTCGCCAGCGGTGATCGATCGCAATGTGGGCTGGCGGCCCAAACCGCAGACCAGACGTGCAATCAGCACGGCAGCAGCGTCGCTCAGGAATGTGTCCTGGGTTCCGCTCAGCATTATGCCAAGAATTCAGGATATCATGAGCCACGATGCGCAGCGGCATGCCGCATCGCTGCAGAAGATCCTGTTCAATCATGCCGACAGCAGCGCCAACCCGATCATTTATGTCGCCCTCTTCAACGCGTATGATTACCGCAAGAACATCGACAGCCTGATCCGCGGGTTTGATGCGTTCTCGCGGGAATACCCGAACGCCTATCTTTTCCTGAAGGTGGCGGATGAGCAGAAGCTCGACAACGGCCCGAACGCCAGTGTCCTTCATGGGCAGATGTCGTCACCTGACAGTCTGGTCCCATCGGTCAGCAGCCGGAATATCTGGCTGACCCGGGAGACATTGACGCGGGAACAGCTCAATACATTGTTCGACGTCTCGCGTTTCTATGTCTGTCCGGCGATTGCGGAAGGTCAGAACCTTCCCCTTATCGAAGCGATGGCACGCCGGTCTGTCCCGGTCAGCGTGCGCCATACGGCCATGAACGACTATATTCAGGAAGATAATGCGGTGATCATGACGCACCGGACGATACCGGCTCCTATAGGCTTTGCAGAGCGGTACCAGATGTTTGGCGTCACGTTGTACAAGGCGGGGATTGAGGATGTGTACGACGCACTTGTCCGCTCCGTCGCCATTCCCGAGGACGGGTATGAAAAGATGGCCACTGCGGCCTTCGACACCGTACAGACCGCCTTTGGTACCCACAGGCTGTCCGAACGTCTTGACCAGCTGTTATCCTGATGGGGCCGAATCATGAGTAAAGTAAAAGCTGTCTTTGATGTTGCTCCCTTGCTGGAAGACCACTGGACCGGAATTTCAAATGTCATAGGGGCGATTGCAGAAAAGGCGATTGCGGACGACAGGATCGACTGGACATTCTGTTATGAAATACTGCCGCTTCCGCGGCCCCTGATCGAGAAGCTTCTCGGGGACCAGAGCGGGGCGCACAGTGGCGGCCTGTTCCACGATGCGGCAATAAATGGCCGAAGCCTGGATTTCCTGCAGGCGCGGGAATACGTGGCGGTGTTTCCGCATGTAAAGCCCGTGCGGCGATATTTCCGCAAGGAAGCACTGATCGTGCATGACCTGAGTCCGCTGCTGACCCCGTCCTACCATAATCAGGATAATATTGATCATTTCGCCAACCGCATCAAACACGATATTGAATCGTCCGATCATTATTTCTGCGTTTCGGAAGCAACGCGCGGCGATGTGGAACTGTATTTCCAATGCCCCCGTGAAAAGACATCGGTGATCCGTCTTGGCACGTCGTTCGATCCGTGTGATCTTTCCCTTGCGCTGGACGGTGCGCGGCGGGGCATTACGGTGGAGCCTTATGTCGTTGTGCTGGGTACGCTCGAACCCCGCAAAAATGCTGCGATTGTCCTGGAATTCCTGTTGGAAAATCCGCAGTTCGGACGGGATTACAAATTCATTTTCATCGGCCGCGACGGCTGGATGGATGAAAAGGGACGCCTGTTACGCCTTCTTGTGGAGAATGGCATTCCGACGGAACAGGTCGTGTTCACCGGCTTCGTTCCCCCCGAGCAGCGGGCGATCCTGCTCGCCAATTGCGCTTTTTGTATCTATCCCTCATTTTTCGAAGGCTTTGGCCTGCCGATCCTTGAGGCCGCGACGCTGAACAAATTTACGGTGTGTTCGAACGCATCAAGCATGCCCGAAGTGGCGCCGGACAGAAGTATCTTTTTCGATCCGAACAGCCTCGATGAGTTTTCCGAAGCAATGTATATCGCGCATCGGTGCGCGCTGATCGGACGGTCATCGCGGACGTCCCTGGCTGATACGCTGCGTCGGGGGCGGGAGGCCGGCTGGGACCAGTGTTACGGGGAAATCGCCAGATGGGTGCTGGAGACCGCATGATGACCGTCAATCCATTCAAATATGCCGCGGTCGCAGCAGTAAGAGACATGTCCATCGATGGTGATGTCATGACGCTGACCGTATGTTTCGAAACCCCTGATAAACCGGTTGCACTTGCCCTTTTCGCGGGGGGCGTGCCGATCAGCTATGTCAGGGTGGTCTGCGATCCGGCCGTCAGTTCCACCGTTGCGGATGGCAAATCTTACGGGCAGGCGGTCATTTCAGGGATACGTACGGCATATGGCCTGAATGATACGCCCGTGCTGCAATGCGCGCGATCCGGAAGGACGCTTTTTACCCTGCCAGTTCCACATGATGAAACCATGAGTGCGAAGCCGCCGGTACGGCATATGTCCGTCAGTGATCTCGTGCTTGAACTTGATCCGGGGCATCTTTCCAGTATTGATGATCTTGTTCCGTATGCAGTCGAATTTTATAAAGAAAAAGGAAAGAACTGTTTTATCGATACAGTCTATCATATGTTCCTGAAGCGAGGCCCCGCAGCCGGGTTCGAACAGAAAAGGACGTTTGATGAAAAGAATCTGCCGCGGTCTCTGCGCAGGTTTCTCAATGATGTGTACGACAGTAAAGAAGCACGGAAATTCTGGATCCGGCGCATTCCGGGGCCAGCCAGCGACGATTTTCCATTCCGACTGTAAACCAGTTATCCAGGGTCGCTATGAAACGAGACCATGATCCTGCCCGGAGATGTTTTACAATAGGGCATGGTAACACTTTAAATACAGATACATCTTTCATTGCCTGAGCAATAATTTTTCATGTCCACGACCGGGGATAGCCCCGGTTACGTGTGGCTACAGGCACGGTTTTCTGTATCCGATAGCCGTCAGGGACTGGTTTTGTATGAAATACTGGCATGGTGATGAACCGGACAGATGCACCGGAAGGTACCATGGCGTTCATGCGCATCCGGAATGGTTCAGCAGGGTCGCCGGTGTCATGTATTGGACTGCATTCTTTTCCATTCAGGACATGGAAATTATCATGGATGGGAAAGGGGGCGGATTGAATATTGTAAAGAAGGCATCAGGCCGCATTGATCGACTGGAATGGCTACCACCTCAATTTGGCCTGACCGGCCAGTGGCGGAAC
>NZ_JABLUU010000018.1:0-74627 GCF_018491655.1 Komagataeibacter oboediens
CCTCCCCCTGTCGCATGCCCTCATCCTGAAGGCCGCGCTGCTGACGATCGGCTATATTGAGGAGAACGGCCCGATCGGCCTTACGTCCAACAAGGCGCTCAAGCGCTATTTTGTCGCGTGGGCCGCCGAGGCATTTGACTGGCCAGCCTATACGGTCGAAGACCTCTACGCCGTCAACAAAGTCCTGAATGAGTATGATTTCCCGCCGCTGGTGATCCTGCATGAGGTTCTGCTCAGCGCGAAGCTCGCACGGCATTTCAAGGGCACCCTGCGGCTGACCGACCTGGCGAGACAACTCAAATCAGAGCCTGCCCGGCTCTGGATGCTGTTGACGACCCACCTCCTGTTTGTCGTCGACCACAGTCCTTACACCCGAAGCGATGAGCCACTGTTCGGCAACTGGGATATCTTTCTCAACGTCATCAATATCGAGGCCCAGGTTGCCGTCACCGAAGAGCGGTTATGTTCGGTTCTCTACGGGGGCGAGGAAGAGGATATCCGTCGCCGGGATTTCAAGCTGACCGCCAGTCTTTACGTCCATGTCCTGCGTCCGCTGTGCTGGGCAGGACTGCTCAACGAGCGCCGAACAGGCACCGGCTTCAGTAGACGGGATTTCTATACCAAAACACCCTTATGGACAGCCGCCCTCAGGCTCGAAACGGATCGACACCTGCAGCCAGTGACCCGTCATTGACCACCGTCGACAGCCTTTCGGGCGCGATATCGTTCCCATATAAAAGGCGACTTCCGGAGACCGGAAGCCGCCAATACCATTCAATGGACAGATGTTACTCAGCCGCAACCGCGTCGGGGCTGTCGGACATGTCGGTCAGCCCTTCATCCCCCTCGCTCTGCCCCGACACATCCCTCGTGCGCAGTGCCTCGGGCAACCAGCCCGAACCGTCCAGAAGCCGCTCGGCAGCCTGTGCCATGTCGGCCTTCTTCAGATGTGCGATGCGGTCGGCGGCCTCGTCGCCCCGCGCCTCACGCACGGCTTCGAGGATACGCGCCTTGGTGACGCGACCGAGATAGTTCTCCACCGTCGGCTGCCAGCCCGCTTCGGCTAGATCGAGCCTCAGCGCGGTGGCAAGCCGGTCGGCGCGGGCCAGCCGCTCCCTGACGCTACGCGCCAGAGACGGACCATGGGACGACTCATATAGCGCGTTGACCCCGAAGGACAGGCAATGCGCCAGCAGGGCCAGGCGACTGGTATCATCTAACCCGTCGAGCCACTGCCAGAGTGCGTCCTCGTCTTCCGGCAGATCGTGCTTCCAGCCCTCGTTGCGCTGGCGCAGCGCGTGGGCGGGAAGGCTGCCGGGCATGTCGGGGGAATGGACCTGCAGCGGGATTTCCCGGACATAGGCTTCCAGGCAGTCCGCGCCCGAGACCTGCCAGTAAAGATCGCGCACCAGCGTGTGGAGCAGTTCGGTCAGGCCGACATGCGGATTGCCAGCAAACGCATCTCGCAAGGCCAGCGTGCGCCAGGCCGTCAGTTCCGTCAGCAGGCGTTCGGACAACGGCTTCAGCCCGTCTTCCTCCTCGGGCTCGGTGTCGGGTGCGCCTTCCCTCCTGTCCCCTTCGCCGTCGTCGCCCGCGCTGTGACAGACGACCGCGTCATCATCACCCTTGGGTGCATCGTGGCGGTTCTCGGACTCCGCCAGCACATCTTCCGGGCGGACGAAGCCCCGTTCGACCAGCAGCGTGCCGTCCGTATCCAGGCTCACGAAGACACCGGCCCGGACCACGTCCGCCGGATCGAAAGATACTGGGCGTTCTTCCAGCGCCTCAATGGCCTGCTCAATCTCGCCCAAACGGCTATCGATTTCCTCCGGGAACTCATCGGCCTGCGCGTATTCCGCCTCGATGGTTTCCTGCTCGCTGTGCAGAGCGGTCAGACGCACGACTTCTTCCTCCGAAAGCGCAACAGGCGTGCCCTCGATCTCCACGAAGTCCCGCGTGTGTCCCCACGGGAAAGACAGCGCCGTTTCGACCCATTTCCAGCCCTCGGCACGGATATCCTCTGCGGCTGACGACAGCTTTTCCATGACCAACCGGTCGAGCAGGGTCGGATCCTGCAGCCAGCCGCCATCGTCTGCTTCGAACAGGTCACGCATGACGGGACCGCCGGCAGCAAGATAGGCGTCCAGCCCGACGAAGCGCACGCGACGATCCGATGCGCGCACGGTTTTTTCCGTCAACATGCGGCGGATCAGATAGGGCTCGCGGTTATGGCTCTGGGCAATAATCTCCCAGACCTGTTCCTGACGGGCATGATCGTCGCTGATCGAAAAGGCCATGAGCTGTTCCAGCTTCATGCCATCCTGCTCGTAGATCTCAAGCAGCTTGTCGGAGACTGTCATCAGCCGCAGACGCTGCTTCACCACGGCCGGCACAACGAAAAACGCGGCGGCGATCTCTTCTTCGGACATGCCCTTCTCCAGCATGTCGCGAAAAGCACGAAACTGGTCCAGTGGATGCAGCGCTACGCGCTGGACGTTTTCGGCCAGGGAATCATCCTCGGCGAGAATGGCCGATCCGGCCTCGCGCACGACGCAGGGCACCGGGGCGGTCTTCGCCAGTTTCTTCTGCTTCACCAGCAGTTCAAGGGCGCGGAAGCGGCGGCCACCGGCCGGCACTTCATAAGCGCCGGTTTCTGCCCCCTCCCCGTTCAGGACAGGGCGCACGTTCAGGCTCTGGAGCAACCCGCGACGTTCGATGTCGCGGGCCAGTTCCTCGATCGACAGGCCGGCCTTCACACGCCGCACGTTGGACTGCGACAGCACCAGCCTGTTGAAAGGGATATCACGGGACGCATTGAGGACGATTTTCTGGATGGCGCTCGCCATGGCGGGACACTCCGTGACGGACGGGCGGAAGCCTCTCTCCCACCCCTGAATCCGTCACGAAAACCCCACGTCCCTCTTCCTCTCTTCCGGCCCCACCAGACACCGGATCGCATCCACGGAACCGCGTAGAGACGGCTTTAAGGAATGCAGGTCCGTGCCAGCCAACCCGCGAGTCGATGCACACCGCGACAAATTACGACTATTATAGTCGCGCGTTCACCATCTTGTGATAGTGCCGACAGCGATAGCCGCGCGTGTTCGCGACTATCCGAAAGCCCTCTCCGCACGGAACATCTCCTTGTTCCCATGTATTTTTCTGTTCACGCCCATCCCGTCCGACACCCAGAGTGCCGTCAGAACTCACCAAAGGTCCATGCAGAAAGGACGGGAAGATGGCACGCCAACGCGATACGATAGCGGACAGGGTGCGGCTCGTTCTCGACGCCCCGGACGCCAACGTGACACCCTTACGCAGTGGAGCCGATCCGCGGCTGGTCAGTCTGGTCCGGCTTCTGGCCCGTCAGGCCGCACGTGATTTCGTCAACGCTGAAGTGGAGGCCGCGAGGCGACGCGATCTCCAGGATTAGGGAGATGGGATTGTGAAGGTCGCGCTTTATGCCCGCTATTCGTCCGAAAACCAGCGTGATGCCTCGATCGAGGATCAGTTGCGCCTCTGCCGGCTTCACGCGGAAAAGCAGGGCTGGACGATCGTCGACAGTTACACGGACCGGGCGATCTCGGGTGCCTCCCTGCTCCGCCCCGGCATTCAGGAACTGATCCAGGACGCCACGCGCGGCCGCTTCACGATCGTGCTGGCCGAAGCCATGGACCGACTGTCACGCGACCAGGAGGATATCGCCGGTCTGTTCAAACGGATGACCTTCTCCGGCGTGCGGATCATCACCTTGTCCGAGGGCGACGTTACACACCTGCATATCGGCCTCAAGGGTACGATGAACGCCCTGTTCCTCAAGGATCTGGCCGAGAAGGTCCGGCGTGGCCTGCGCGGACGCGTCGAGGACGGCAAGTCCGGCGGTGGTAATTCCTATGGCTATGACGTGGTACGACAGTTTGACGCGAAGGGTGAGCGCATTCGCGGCGACCGGACCATCAACGAGGACGAGGCCCGCACAGTCAGGCGGATCTTCACCGATTACACGCGGGGCAAGTCGTCGCGCACGATCGCCATGGAACTGAACCGTGACGGCGTTCCGGGGCCACAGGGCCGTGAGTGGGGGCCGTCCACCATTCATGGCAATCGGGAACGCGGCACCGGTATCCTCAACAACGAAATGTATGTCGGGCGTCTGGTCTGGAACCGGCTGCGCTATCTGAAGGATCCCGATACCGGCAAGCGCGTCTCACGCCTGAATTCTGAATCCGAGTGGGTGATCCAGAAGGTGCCTGAGTTGCGGATTGTCGCGCAGGACCTGTGGGATGCCGTGAAGACGCGCCAAGCCGAAACAACCTTCAGCCAGCCGGAACGGGGCAACGAAGCGCTCAGTGAGCGGCGCCGTCCGCGCCATCTCTTTGCCGGGCTCATCCGCTGCGGCTGCTGTGGCGGTGGCTACAGCATGATCTCGAAAGACCTGCTCGGCTGCTCGACGGCGCGCAACAAGGGCACGTGTGACAACCGCCTGAACATCCGTCGCGACGCGCTGGAAGCATCGGTCCTAAGCGGACTGCGGACGCATCTGATGGAACCGGAGTTGTTCAAGGAGTTCTGCAACGAGTTCACCCGCGAGGTGAACCGACTGCGCATGGAGCACGGCGCCGATTTGGTGGCCATGAGAGCAGAATTACCTCGTATTGATCGGGAACTGGCAAAACTTCTAACGGCGCTCAAGGCTGGCGGACCAATCCAGGCAATCGTCGACGACATGAAGCGGTTGGAAGCACGCAAGGCCGAATTCACAGAGCGTCTGGCCAACAGGGAGGAGCCGCCTCCCCTTCTCCATCCGAACATGGCGGAGATCTACCAGCAGCGGATCGCGTCTCTCTATGAGAGCCTTCAGGCCGAAGACACGAAGACCGAGGCGGCCGAACGCCTGCGCACCTTGGTCTCGCAGATCACGCTCCAGCCGGCCGACGGCGAACTGGCGATCGTCCTGCGCGGTGACCTGGCGGCGATCCTGCAGTTTGCGGCACACAAGAAAAACGCCACGGTCCATCCGGACAGTGGCGTTCTCGATGCGTTCGTATCGCAAGTATCGTTGGTTGCGGGGAACCGCACACTACGATCCCGGCGAAATGTGGCGAATGGTCATTCGCAAGCGTCGTTGGTTGCGGGGGCAGGATTGCTTCTCAAGTTGCGACAATCGCAAGGTGAGAATAAAGCGGGATTAACTGTATGTCAGGCTGGACTTTTTTCTACCACCGCCTAATTGGACTTGGAGTGGTTGATTTCTGGAGCACGGGTTATCTGTTAAGCGGCGCTCACGATACCAGAGGATTTTTCCACTGGAATGCGGAATGAAACCTCTGATTTTAGAAGCGTTCGCGTTATCGTAGACGGGGCTGATCTCATTTTATAAGCCTGATCTTTCGATCTGGTAGCGCAACCACAGAACGCCGTTTTGACGTTTTTCGACATGTTCCAGACGCAACGCCTGCCCTTGGGCGGGCTCTTCATCTTTTGCGCCGACCCTGTCGAAGCTACCGGCGACACCGGACACCCCGTCGATGCCGGGATAGATCATCAGGCTGATTTCATCAATGATGCCCGCCTTCAGAGACGCGCCATTAATCCGACCACCGCCCACCAGAAGAACTTTGCGTCGACCGAAAGTGCTTCCCAGAATATCAAAGACTTTCAGGATATCATGTCCATCGGCACCAGCAACGCAGTAGGATACCCCTTGGCCCTGCAGCATCTGCAGATAATCATCGGAAACGCCTTCCCCCAGCACGGCAACAACAGCATCCCCCTCAATATCGGAGCGCTCGTATTGCAGCTTGCCATGCGGGTCCATGATGATGGCCAGCCGCCCAACCGGAGGGTGCGCCACGTAAGCCTCACGCGGGAACCGATTTATTGAGCCCTTGTGTGGCTCGGCTGCCTTAAGGAAATGCTCCGATGCCGTTGCGCGCCCAATAATTCAGCCATCGGCATCATAGTGTTTTTCGATATCGAAATACTGATTGACGAGCGCGTCCCGCTCCCGGCCATCAACAGGATTCGTTCAGCGGTCGGTCACAATACGACCGTCGATCGAACTGATTATGTGACAGATAATAACGGGACGCGTCATGATTAAAGTACCTGTGCTGTCGGACGGAACAGGATTTCGTTGATATCAACGTCTTCCGGCTGACTCATGGCGAAGACAACTGCCCGGGCAAAGGAATCTGCCGGGATGGCATATTGCTCGTAAAATTCCTTAATGGCTTTCGCCGTGTCGGTATCCTTCACACTCTCCGGAAGCTCCGTGGCGACAGCGCCGGGGGAGATAACCGTCGTGCGGATATTGTAGGGCTTGACTTCCTGACGCAGCCCTTCGGAAATTACGCGCACTGCTGTCTTCGTTGCGGAATAGACGGCGCTTCCCGGTCCCACCTTGTGCCCGGCCACAGAGGATACGTTAATAATCTGCCCACTCTTCTGCGCTTTCATATGCGGCAGTGCCGCGGCGATACCGTAGAGTGTACCCTTGAGATTAACGTCGATCATCCGGTTCCAGTCATCAACCCGGAGCTTCTCCAGCAGAGACTGAGGCATCAGGCCGGCATTGTTGATGATGACGTCAATGCGGCCATGCAACTTCACTGCCTGATCGACAAGTGCCTGTACCTGCTCCGGTTGCGTGACGTCCGTCCTGACAGCGGCACCATCGCCAAGCGAAAGCGCGCTGGCCAGAGCTTCCAGTTTCTCCAGACGACGTGCCCCAATAACGATTTTCGCACCGTCCGCTGCAAGACGGCGGACCGTAGCCTCACCAAGGCCACTGCTGGCACCCGTAACGACGACAACCTTGCCGGCGATATTCTGTGACATGGAACTCAGTCCTTCTTCTCGTCAAAAACATCCGCGCGCCGCGCTCACGGTGTTCGAGCTATGGGGCGTCCGCAGGAACATATCGAAATCAACATCGGCCAGCCCCATTCAGGCTCCCTTACCCGATCAACGCCCGACCATTGCCTGAAGCTGGGCTGGATACCGATCACCTTCGATGTGGATCGCCGCGGCTGTCGCCTCAATACTGGTAACGTCGCTTTCCGTGAGAACGACATCGGCAGCCCCGAGATTCTCCTTGAGGCGATCCAGCCTCGTCGTGCCTGGGATTGGTACGATCCATGGCTTCTTTGCCAACAACCAGGCCAACGCGATCTGGGCAGGTGTCGCGCCTTTCTCAATGCCGATCTGCTTCAGCAGATCGACCAGCGCCTGATTGTGCGCCATTGCCTCCGGCGTGAAGCGTGGCAGCATCGCTCGAAAATCGCCCTCGCCAAGCTTTGTATCCTTGCTCATCGCGCCAGTGAGAAAGCCCTTGCCGAGCGGGCTGTAGGGCACGAGACCGATGCCGAGTTCCTCGCACAGCGCAAGAATACCGTTCGTCTCGACACCGCGTGTCCACAGTGAATATTCGTTCTGAAGAGCCGCAATCGGCTGGATGGCATGCGCGCGCCGTGCCGTGGCGGCACTTGGCTCAGACATGCCGAAATGCCTGACCTTACCTGCGGCGATCAATTCCCTGACCGCACCCGCCACCTCTTCAATCGGCACATCAGGATCCACGCGATGCTGATAGAACAGATCGATCTGCTCGATACCCAGCCGTTTCAACGACGCGTCGGCGACCTGCTTGATATGCTCAGGGCGACTATTCAGACCGGCCATCTTGCCGTCAGCGATATTAAAGCCGAATTTGGTCGCAATCACGACATGCTCGCGGACCGGCCGCAAAGCTTCACCGACCATTTCCTCATTGGTGAAGGGGCCATAGACCTCGGCTGTGTCGAAGAAGGTAACGCCGAGATCCACTGCCTGTCGGATCAGCGTGATGCCGTCCGTCTTACTCAGTTTGTGGCCGTAGCTGAAATCCAGGCCCATGCAACCATAACCGAGGGCGGACACTTCAAGCCCGTTCTTTCCCAAAATGCGCGTTTTCATCTTAAAACTCCCTGCCATTAGCGCCGATAGCACCAAAGGGTTACGTGAAGTAGGTCGGCAGCCTCGGCATATAGGGCTCTTCCAGAGCAGCGGCCTCCCTATCGGTCAGCTTGAGATCAAGGGCAGCGACGGCATCGGCCAGATGCGTCTCCTTCGTGGCGCCGATAATTGGCGATGTAACGCGGGGATTACGCAGCACCCAGGCCATTGCAACCGTCGCCATCGAAACACCACGCTCCCCGGCGATCTTCTGGACCGCATCGACGATCGCCTTGTCGCTTTCAAGAAAAAGTGGCCGGCCGGAAAAATCCTTCTCCGGGTTATCCTTGGCCCTTGTCGTGCTCTTGTCGCCCCAGGGCCGGGTGACGAGACCGGCGGCGAGCGGACTCCACGGCATCGATCCCACACCCTGATCAGCGATCAGACCGAACATCTCGCGCTCTTCTTCGCGTTGAACCAGACTATACTGATGCTGCATCGAGGTGAAGCGCGTCCAGCCATTAAGACTGGCAGCATACTGCATCTTCGAGAATTGCCAGGCCCACATCGACGAAGCGCCAATATAGCGTACCTTACCAGCCTTCACGATATCATGCAGCGCCTCCATCGTCTCCTCAACCGGGGTATTCGGGTCGAAACGATGGATCTGATAGAGATCGATGTAGTCGGTACCAAGCCGCCTGAGGGAAGCGTCAATCTGTTCCATCACCGCCTTGCGTGACAGACCAGCGCCGCCAGGACCGTCACTCATCGGGCCGAAGAGTTTGGTCGCGAGAACGATATCATCGCGCCGGGCAAGCTTTGCAATCGCCCGCCCCGTGATCTCCTCGGATGTGCCTTTGCCATAGACGTTGGCTGTGTCCCAGAAATTGATGCCGAGCTCCAGAGCCTGCCGAAAGATCGGTTCCGCGTCTGCCTCACTGAGTGACCAGCCGCCAGAAAAGCCGCCAGTTCCGAAGCTCATGCAGCCAAGGGTGAGCCGACTGACTTTGAGACCGGAGTCACCGAGCCGTATGCTGTCCATCTTGCATCTCCCGTTTTTCAACGTTCAGGTGGCATGGGCATCACGTCTGACTTGTCCACGCTATCTGTCGTTACCTCTTCACCGCGCAATTTTCGGCGAAAAATCTATGTTACGTGATGTTGGCGTAGCTGATTATCAGCTTAATCCCGTATGACGTTATACTCTCCATTCATGAATTCATGTGACTGAACACAACCGTGGTCCGGATTGTAGGAGAGAATTTTGCGGGCTGGGGCAAACACCCGGATCCGACACGCCAATCAGGCGGCCACAACCATTGATGAATTTAAGATATAGCTACAATCTGATTACTTAGCATTGTGCGGATGCCGCCAGAAGATTAGCAACCGTTATGTCATGCCAGTGGCGCAGATATAGAAAACCGCTGCCTGATCACGCCATCCGTTGTTGTCACCGTCCGCACGTATCAGGAATAATCAGGTATCCCGAATTCGATGCAGAGTATTTCGATGACTAATTCCGTCATACCCTCAGTTCCAGTCCATCGTCCTGCAAACCTGCCGGACGGGTCTCCTGCGCTGTTTATAGCGGCGCTCTCTTCGCAAGCCACGATATCCTGGGTGGCTGCCAACAAACCTGGCCCCGTCTCACCTTGAACAAGACCGCTCCCACAAAGAATATTCCTGTTGCCATGCCGGAGAGCACAGGCGGCCGCTGGTGGACCTTAGGTGTTCTAAGCCTCCTGATGGGCTTCGCTTCCATCTCCACGGACATCTATCTTCCGGCCATGCCGGCAATGAGCAATGCACTGGCCGCAGATCCCGGAATGGTCGAGTGGACTGTATCTGGCTATCTGGTCGGATTCAGCCTTGGGCAACTTTTTTGGGGCCCTGTGAGTGACCGGCATGGACGACGCCTGCCAGTAGCGGCGGGGATGATGATTTTCATTGTCGGTTCTGTCTTATGCGCCTGTTCACAGACGATTGGCAGCCTGATTATCGGGCGGATTGTGCAGGCTCTTGGCGCTTCGGCTGGTGTCGTGCTGTCCCGCGCGATGGTGCGCGATCTTTACGAGGGCCATCACGCAGTCCGGATGCTCTCGACGCTGATCACCGTCATGGCAATTGCCCCCCTGCTGGGACCAATCGTGGGTGCTCAGATCCTGGTGGTAAGCGGATGGCGAGCCATTTTCGTTGTCCTGAGTATCGTCGGGATCGCCACACTGGCGGCGGTTATCTCCCTTCCCGAGACGCTACCTTCCGACAGACGCCATCGCGAACCGCTATCGCGCGCCTTCCTGCGTTACGGTGAGCTTTTCGCGACGCCGCGCCTCATGGCATATACGGGGGCTGGAGCATTCTTCTATGGCGGCATGTTTGCCTATGTCGCGGGAACGCCCTTCGCCTACATCTCATATTACCATGTGCCACCGCGCTATTACGGTCTGCTGTTCGGAGCGGGCATCATCGGCATCATGGCTACGAACATGCTGAATGCCCGTTTGGCGCATAGGATTGGTAGCACTCGTATGCTGCAGTTCGGCACGCTCCTGGCGGCCAGCGCTGGCACGCTGACCGCATTCGCTGCATGGACTGGCTATGGAGGTCTGTGGGGACTGGTTGTGCCGCTTTTTGTCTTCGCCTCGGCGACCGGCTTTATCGTCGCCAATTCAATCGTTGGCGCACTCAACACCTCTCCGGAACGGTCGGGCTCTGTGTCAGCGTTCGTAGGAGCCGCCCAGTATGGCAGCGGAATCGTCGGTTCAGGCCTCATAGGTATGTTTGCTGATGGTACGCCATGGCCCATGGGGTGGGTCGTCGCATTGTCGGGTATTGGCAGCTTAGTGTCCGCCTTGGTGCTATCGCTTCACCTTTTCGGAAGCCGGAACGTGGAAATATAAAACAAGGATTTCGTGTAAAGCAGGAAGAACTTACCTGAAATTCTTCCTGCTTTACCAAAACTCTTGAACAGATCCGGATTAGAGTGCAACGCCTTTTAGAATGACCGGTTCGATCGCGGTAAAATTCTTGACATCGTCCATTACTACAGGAGTGTCAGGAGAGTCTAATGCCGCCTTAAGCGCACTCTCTCCCGTGAAAACACATTCACAAATCGCAAGGTTCCCATTATCCGTCGGGCTGGGGAAAAACGCGGTTGCAGATATAAGCCCCAGCGGTCCCCAAATTCTGTTCACCAGTGGAATATGATGCGCCGTGTAATAATCACGATCGAATTTCGCATCAGAGCTTGCTGGATAGGTCACAAACATCTTTGTCATTTCCATTTTACCTTTCTGGAATCTAAGGAAAATCATTCTACGCGCAACAATGTCTTAATGGCCCGACGTTTGTCCATCGGAACAGCATGATCTTATATTCAGACATCAGACGGAATCGCCGGAAAAACTCAATTGATCATGACTGCGCTAAAGAATGTGTTCCGCCAGTGGTGAAGACCGTGTCGGTGGCTTCTCCCCCCATCCACCGCCCAGAGCCTTGTAAAGCGTGATACAGTTGGACATCGCCTGTAGCTGTGTCGTGATTGCCCCGAGTTGTGCAGAATAAAGAGTTCTCTGAGCCACCAATGTTTCCAGGTAAGGATCGTAGCCGCCCTGATATCGCGCCAGAGCCAGTTTGTACTGACGATCGCTGGCGGAGACGAGCGCGTTCTGCGCAGTCAGCTGGTTCAGATAGGTCTCTCGCCCAGCCAGAGCGTCTGCCACCTCCCGGAACGCCCGTTGCACGGTTTGCTCGTATCGGGCGACCTCTTCGCGCTTGCGCGCATGCGCCTGCTTCAGCTGTGCCGTCAGACGTCCGGCGTCGAACAAGGGCAATGTGATCTGTGGCGCGACGTTCCAGGCGCCCATACCGCTCTGGAACAAACGGGTAATATTGTTGCTGGCGGTACCGTTGGCGGCCGTGATCTGAATCTTGGGGAAAAATTCCGCCCGTGCCGCGCCAATATCGTCATTGGCTGCGCGCAACACATCTTCAGACGACAGAATATCCGGGCGGCGGGCGATCATGTCCGATGGCAACCCCTCAGGCACAGCCGGAAAGCCTGCAACATCGGCCAGGCTCGTCTTCCTCTCAAGCGCCTGCATCGTTGGCACAGCAATGGGCTCGCCGACCAGAAGCGTCAGCTCATCCAATGCCTGCGCGCGCTGCCGGGTGTAGATTTGCAGATTAGTCTCTGCGTCATGCAACGCTGCCTCGGCTTCGGCCACATCAAGCTGCGTGCCAGTGCCGACGTCTGCCGTCTGCTTGACGAGGGCATAGGCGCGATGACGGTTTTCCATCACATTCTGCGTAACGAGAACGGCCTGATTGTTCGCAACCCAGTTCAGCATCGCGGTCGCGACACTCGAGACGACACTCAGCCGCATGCTCTCCTGGCTGAGTGCACTGGCGAGATAGCGGTCGAATGATGCCCGGGACGCGCTGCGGATGCGTCCCCACAGATCGACTTCATACGCCGAAACCCCGAAGCCAACCGCATACTGGCGCGTATAGAAGGCGCCATCCCGCTGCGCCAGGCTGTAGACGCGCGAGTTCACCTTCTGCACGTTGGCCCCGGCGGTCCCGTCGAGCGTGGGGAACAACGCCGCATTCTCGATATCGAACTGCGCGCTGGCCGCCAGCATTTGCTGGCGGGCGATCCGCAGGTCGCGATTGTTCTCCAGAGCGCGTCCGATCAGATCCTGCATGAGGGGATCGCGATAGAAGGATTTCCAATCGGCCAGCATCGCCGCGGCGACCTCGCCCTGTCGTCCGGCGCCGGACGGCCACGCCGCGCTGACCGGCGGCGTGGGGCGATGGTATTCCGGGATCATGGTGCAGCCAGCGAGCAAGCCCAGCGCGGCGACAAGGGCGCTCCGTGCGAAGGGAATGGAACGCACCGTCACGCTCCCTTGCTCTCGACGTCGGAGACGGCGACGACGCGATCGCCGTTACGCAGGGCCGACAGGGGATGAACGATCAGGCGGCTACCGTCCGGCAGGCCCTCCAGGATCTCGACGACGTCCCCATCATCGCGACCGACCTTGACCTTGTGGATCGTCACCGTGCTGTCGGTGCCAACGGTCTCGACGGATAACCCGTCGGCTTCGTAGCAAAGAGCTTCCGCAGGGATGATCACGGTCGACGAAGCCGGCCGGGGAAGTGAGAAATGCACGGTTGCATAGAGACCCGACGCGAGTTCGCCCTTCTGGTTGTCCAGTTCGATCTCCACCGGCAGCATGCGGCTGGTCTGCTCCAAGGCGTCGCCTGTACGCGTGACAGTGCCGGCAAAACGCTGTGCCGGCCGCTCCGGAACGGAGACCGTGGCCGGGTCGCCGACGCGGACCGACATCGCCTCGTCCTGCGGGACATGGACCCTGACCCGCAGGCGGTCGCTGCGTGTCACGACGAACAGGGGCAAGCCCTGTGCGCTATCAGCGCTGACCAGATCCCCGACCTCGACATTACGTGCGGTCACGACGCCGTCGAACGGGGCGGTGATCGTCGTATAGGCCTGGCGCTGCGTCGTTTCGGCCAGAACGGCATCCGCCGCCTTCTGCTCGGCCTGACGCGCCTGCTGCGTCAGGCGGTCGACGTCATAGTTCTGCTTACTGACCGCGCCGCCGCCGACCAAGCCGCCGGTCCGACGGGCTGTGATGCCGGCAAGATCCATATTGGCGCGCGCCTGAACCAGAGCGGCCTGAGCTTGAGCAACCCGATGATCCAGCTCCGGCGCACGGATCACGGCCAGAACCTGACCCGCCTTGACCGGCGTGCCGATATCGACCAGCCGTTTCTCGATGTAGCCGGATGCGCGCGCGCCGATGGCCGATGTCTCGAGCCCGACTGTCTCGCCCGGCAGGTCCAGCGCCACCGGACTCGTGGCGTCATGCACCGTGATAGTGCGGACATCCGGCACCTGAGCCTCGCGCTCTGCCGCCAGTGCCCGAATGCCGGCGCCGCGCTCGATATGCGCGTAAATTCCATAGCCAAGGACGACGACCACACCCAGACCGACCGTCAGTCCAAGGCGCCCCTTGCTGCCTTCCGTGTGGGGCATTGCAGGTTCAGACATTCTCATATTCCTCAAGCATGCGGCTTTCGTGGCGGCGCAGGCGGCTGTACAGCCAAGGCACCACGAACAGCGTGGCGCAAGTTCCGATCATCAATCCGCCAATCACGGCGCGGCCCAGCGGGGCGTTCTGTTCCCCGCCGTCGCCCAGGCCGAGCGACATCGGCAGCATGCCGATCACCATAGCCAGCGACGTCATCAGGATCGGCCGCAGCCGCGCCCGCCCGGCGGCCATCGCCGCCTCGACCGCATTCAGCCCGTCCGCGCGGCTTTCCTTGGCGAAAGTCACCAGCAAGATGGAGTTCGCGCTGGCGACGCCGACGCTCATGATCGCCCCCATCAGCGATGGCACGGAGAAAGTGGTGCCGGTCACGAACAGCATGAAGACGATGCCGCACATCGCCCCCGGCAGCCCCATCACCACCACGAACGGGTCCATCCAGGACTGGAAGTTGACCACCATCAGCAGATAGACGGCGATGGCGGCCACCAGCAGGCCGATTTCCAGCCGCGAGAACGCCGCGTTCATACTGTCGATCTGGCCGAGGATCTCGATCGTATTGCCCGCCGTCAGTTCGCCACGATGCCTGTCGATGACCCGATTGACCGCGCGGGCAATGGTTCCCAGATCCTGGCCCTCCACGCTGGCATCGATGTCCAGGGTTGGTGCGATATTGCTGTGTGAGATCACGTTCTGACGCACACCACGGGTAATGGTGGCCACATTGTCGAGCAGCGTGGGCGCACCATTCGTCAGCGCCGAGCGCGACGAGACGACCGTATTCCGGAGATCGTTCAGGTTACCGATGTCATATTGCGGCGTCTGCACTGCCACCGGATATTGCACTCCATTAGGGCCGACCCAGAAATTAGGGGTGACCGTGTTTGATGAGGCGAGCGAAATCATCACGTTACGCGCCACGTCATTCAGCGTCAGGCCGAGATCCTGCGCCCGCGTCCGATCGATCGTCAGCGCCAGTTCCGGCGCCATGATCTGCTGGTGCAGATGCACGTCCACCAGGCCGGGGATGTGACGCACTTCATCACGGATTTCCTGCATTACCTTGCGGTTGGTGGCCTGGTCGAACCCGGTGATGCGGATATCGACCTGCGCCGGGATGCCGAAATTGAGGATCTGCGTCACGATGTCGGCCGGCTGGAAATAGAACACGCATTCAGGGAACTTCTTCGCCAGGATCGTACGCAGCTTGCTGACGTAAGCTGGCGTCGGATGATGGTGCTCCTTGAGCGCGACCATGATCTGGCCGTCGTTCGGCGCGACGGTCGTGCCGTCGTCGAAGGGCATCGAATAGCGGAATGGCAGACCGATATTGTCCAGGACCAGTTCGCGTTCGCTGGCCGGCACAACCTGACGGATCGTGTCCTCGACGGCGTCGAACAGTTTTTCCGTGGTCTCGATGCGCGTCCCCTCTGGCGCGCGGACATGCAGCTTGAACTCGCCGGCGTCGATGCTCGGGAAGAAATCCTGCCCGACCTGCGTCGCCAGGATGACGGCGGCCAGCAGCGCGACGCCGCCCATCGCCGGGACCTTCCAGGAACTGGCAAGAAGGCTGCCCAGGATGGTCGAATACCGATCGCGGAACCGCTCGAAATGTCCGTCGAACCAGCGGCCGAAGCGTTCCAGCGGCGTCGGCGGAAGATTGGCCGAACGACGCTTCCCGATCGCACGCTCCTCTGCCCGGAGGAGGAGTGCCGCGAAGATCGGCACCAATGTCCGGCTGATCGCGTACGAAGCGAGCATGGCGTAGACGACCGCCAGCGCCATCGGGGTGAAGAGGTAACGCGACGGACCGGTCAGGAACTCGACAGAGACGAACACACAGGAGATGGCCAGCGTCGAGACCAGGGTCGGCAGCGCAATGCCGGCGGCACCGTCAAGGACCGCGACACGCAACTCCGCTCCGTCATGCCGGATGCGATGGATGTTCTCGATGGTCACCGTCGCGTCATCGACCAGAATACCGACGGCCAGCGCAAGGCCGCCCAGGGTCATCAGGTTGAGCGTCTGGCCTGTCGCCGACAAGATGGCGATGGAAGAAAGGATGGCGAGCGGGATGGATACCGCGACGATCAATGTCGAGCGCCAGCTTGCGAGGAAGGCGAGGATCATCGCCGCGGTCAGCAGGCCGGCAATCACCGCCTCCGACGCCACCCCGTTGATCGCCCCCTTCACGAAAAGCGACTGGTCGAACAGTTCGTCGATCTTCATGCCCGGCGGCGCTGCCGCGCGCGTCAGCGGCAGCACACGATTGCGGATGGTATTCACCACATCGAGCGTCGAAGCGTTTCCGGCCTTCATAATCGACAGAAGCACCGAGCGCCGCCCCTCACGGCGCACCACGTTGTGTTGCACTTCCGTACCCATACGGACCTGAGCCACATCGCGGATACGGGTGATGGCGCCCGTCAGGTTGTCCTTGCGCAGCGGGATATTATTCAGCTCGGCAGCAAGGTCCGGAATCCCGTTCATCCGGACATCATACTGGGTCGGCCCGAATTTCACGGTACCACCTGGGAGGGTCAGATTCTGCACATTGATCGCGTTCGAGATATCAAGCGGCGTCAGGCCCAGACCGTTCAGTTTGGTCGTGTTGATATCGATCATGACCTGGCGGGTCGCGCCACCATAGGGCGGCGGCAACAACGTGCCCGGAATCGGCGCAAGCTGCTGGCGGACCCGGTAGAGCCCATAATCGTACAGATCGCTTTCCGTGAGCTTGTCCGACGACAACGAAAGCTGAAGAACAGGAACCGAAGACGCGCTGTACTGCATGATGATCGGCGGCTGCATGCCCGGCGGCAGGAAGGCGCGCACGGAATTCGTCGCCGAAACGGTCTGCGCCACGGCAAGGTCCACATTCACGCCCGGCTGGAAATACAGCTTCTGCAAAACAAGACCTGGCGTCGTCTGGCTTTCGATCGTCCGAAGATTGTTGATGAAAAAGCTTTCGGAAAACTCTGTATACGTACTGATGCGCTTCTCCGCTTCTGCCGCATCAAGCCCTTCATAATACCAGACGACCGTGACTACCGGGATGTCGATCTCGGGGAAGACGTCTGTTGGTGTACGAAAGATCGCCGCAATGCCGAGAAGGAGAATGAGTACACCGCCGACTAGAAACGTATACGGACGCCGAAGCGCAAATCCAACTATACCCATCAAACCGCCACTTCTGATACCTGACACCAAAGATTGGTCAGGAGCGGAGCGAGCTCACGCTTCCCTCATCCGATGACGAGGAAGCGTGAGCGCGTCTGCGAATATTGAAAAACACCTCATCGGGAAAAAGGGACCGATGAGGCGTCCTTTATTCTCATAGAACCAGCTAGCGGATGACTAGATATTCATTTCGGAATAAGGTTATATCTCTGGTTCATAAATCGATGGCCGTTTTATATTGACTTCCCATCGGCCGACCAAGATCGATGCTCATAAATATGGCCACACCTGATGTGCGTGCTTATATTCTGGCCGAGTTGCACAGCATGCGACCTGGCAGGCAAGGAACAGGACTCCCGGTTTACGACCCTACAGACAAACATCGACTTTCACCGGAAAATAAAAACTTCTTTATAGAGCGTGCCACCAAAATATGACCGATCTTTTTGATACCGGAACACCGATGGGCCAATTGCCACTCGCCGCCCGGCTTCGGCCCACAACATTGGATGATGTCATCGGTCAGTCTGCCGTGGTGGCACCCGGTTCGATCCTGCGACGACGTATTGCCGCAGGCACTTTGGGAAGTGTCATTCTCTATGGGCCTCCGGGGATCGGCAAAACCTCAATCGCGCGCGCTGTCGGCACCATGCTTGGCAAGAATTTCCGACCTCTTAATGCGACACGCGCGGGCGTATCGGACATCCGCAAACTGGCTGATGAAGCACGCATGGTGCCTCTGTTGATCTTTGTTGATGAAGTTCAGCGTTTTTCAGCGACCCAGACCGATGACCTTCTCGCTATCTGTGAAGAAGGTACAGCCGACTTTATCGGTGCGACAACCGGCAACCCCTACCATGTTCTTACCCCTGCCCTCGTCTCGCGCTCTACAATTCTAAAGCTGGAACCTCTGAGCATTGAGGAGATGGAACAGGTTGTCCGCCGTGGCGTGACACATCTGCAAAACAACGGTGTCCATATTGCACTCACCGCCCCTCAGATCAGAGTGATCGCGGGTCGCTCCGGTGGCGATGCCCGACGCGCCCTTACAGCGCTTGAAAGTCTGGCTGTGGGACATGAGCGAGGGACAGTTACTGTCACGGATGCCATGCTGGAGGAACTCTATGCCGCAGCCCCCGTCAACCATGATCGCTCGGGAGATGCGCATTATGATGTGGTCTCGGCGTTCGTTAAATCCATGCGGGGTTCGGATCCGGATGCAACGCTTTACTGGCTGGCACGCCTGATCCACGGGGGCGAAGACCCACGCTATATTGCACGACGGATCATGATCCACGCCTCCGAAGATGTGGGACTTGCCGATAACACCGCTCTCCAGACCGCAGTTGCTGCGGCACAGGCCGTGGAGAAAATCGGTTACCCAGAGGCGCAGATCGTTCTGGCCCATGCGGCATTACATATCGCACGGGCCCCAAAATCGATGTCAGCATGTCGCGGAATTTCAGCCGCACTACACTATGTCGCAACCCAGCCCGCTGCATCCGTGCCCCAGCATTTACGCGACGCCCACTACAAGGGAGCCGAAGCCTTAGGTCACATCGGATACCGCCTGCCCCATGATGACCCCAGAGGCTGGGTAGAGCAGGTGTATTCTCCAATTCCTAAAGGAACATTCTACCAAAGCGACGCGCGCAATGCCGCGACGTTTGAAAAGCGGGCCGATGATTACTGGCAACACGTGACAGGTCATGCCCATCCCCCTGCAAAGAAATATTGAAAATATCGCAATTATAGAGGTGCGAATTCATAGAATAATGAAATGCCTCTTGCGGACAAAACGATTAATGAATTCAGCCTATAGCCTCATGCGAAATCAACGATCAATTGACGCTGAACTCCACCTTGCCGCAGGTGTTACTGTAAAGGTCAGGGGTCCCGTGCGAGCGTCCTTCCCGCCCATGCTGTGACCTGAACCCGCACTCATTTAGCAAGGACGTTCACCATGCCTCCCCGTATGACACCGATTTTTTCCCGTCGTGCGGTGCTGGCAGGTAGCGCCGCAGTCGTCGCTTTCCGTGAGCCCCCACTGGCTGCCGCCCGCACGGAGGACCGAACCTCACAGAACCTGGATGTCACATTCGAAGTCAACGGACACGCTCACAGCCTTCACCTGGATCCAAGAACCACGCTTCTGGATGCCCTGCGTGAGCACCTGCTTCTGACCGGCACCAAAAAGGGATGCGATCATGGGCAATGCGGGGCCTGCACGGTTATTGTGGACGGTCGGCGCATCAATTCCTGCCTGAGCCTTGCCGTCATGCACGAGGGAGACACAATTACAACCATCGAAGGGCTGGGAAATCCGGATCATCTTCACTCGATGCAGGCCGCTTTCATTCGGCATGATGGTTATCAGTGCGGATACTGCACGCCCGGCCAGATCTGCTCCGCCGTTGCGGTTCTCGATGAAATCAGAAGCGGCATTCCCAGCCATGTGACGAAGGATCTGCTCGCGCCGATCGATCATAGTGGCCTGGAAATGCGGGAGAGGATGAGTGGCAATCTCTGTCGTTGTGGTGCGTATTCGAACATCGCGGAAGCCATGGCCGAAGTCGCAGGAGCGCAACCATGAAAGCATTTACTTATGAGCGTGCCGGGACACCCCACGAAGCGGTCACCGCCCTCGCCCAGATACCAGGAGCGCGTTTCATTGCGGGAGGAACGAACCTCCTTGATCTGATGAAACTCCAGATCGAAACACCGGAACACCTGATCGATATCGGCCGGATTGGTCTGGACACTATTGATGACACCTCAGACGGAGGGCTCCGTATTGGTGCGCTTGTCCGGAATACGGATCTTGCAACGGATATGCGGGTTCGTCGCCATTACGGCGTCTTGAGCCGCGCCCTTGTTGCAGGTGCTTCAGGACAGCTTCGGAACAAGGCAACGACATCCGGCAACCTGCTACAGCGCACACGGTGCCCCTATTTTTATGATCCGAACCAGCCCTGCAACAAACGCCAGCCTGGAGCAGGATGCGCGGCCATCGGGGGCATCAGCCGGCAGTTGGGCATCATCGGGACAAGCGAGGCCTGTATTGCAACGCATCCCAGTGACATGGCCGTTGCCATGCGTCTTCTTGATGCCACTGTTGAGACCATAAATATCCGTGGGCAATCCCGTCGTATTCCCATTGCCGATTTTCACCGCCTGCCGGGAAAAAGTCCGCATATCGAAACATCTCTGAACCGGGATGAACTGATCACCTCCGTAACCCTCCCGCCCCCATTGGGAGGAAATCACTTCTATCGCAAAGTCCGTGACCGGGCTTCATATGCCTTTGCCCTCGTCTCGGTTGCAGCCATCATCCAGAAAGATGGTACAGGCCGGATCGCTGTTGGCGGCATCGCGCCAAAACCATGGCGTGTCGAGGCTGCGGATTCAGAAATACCGAAAGGGTCCGAGGCTGTCGCAGCAAGGCTTATGGCAGGTGCCTCCCCCACTCCGGCGAATGCGTTCAAGGTCACGCTGGTGGAACGCACTCTGGCAGCTGTCATACAGGAGGCCAAGGCATCATGAAGTTCGATAGGGCCGCGGGCCAAAACCCCATTGATCAGTTACATGTCGTTGGCCATCCCCTGGATCGCATCGACGGACGTTTCAAGACAACAGGTACCGCGCCTTATGCCTATGAGCGGCATGACGTCGTCCCGCATCAGGCTTATGGCTATATTATCGGGAGCGCTGTCGCCAAAGGCAGGATCACCCGCATGGATGTCGCCCGCGCGAAAGCCGCACCGGGCGTTCTGGCAATTGTCACAACGCTTGATATGCCAGCCCTGAAAAATGGCCCCATGAATACGGCAAAGCTCTTTGGTGGACCCGAAATAACCCATTACCATCAGGCCACTGCGATCGTGGTGGCCGAAACCTTCGAACAGGCCCGCGCCGCCGCAGCTCTGATCGAAACAGAATATGACCACGATGAGGGTCAGTTCGATCTGAAACAGGCGCAACATGCCGCTCGCCCGGTTCAGGGTGCCAATGGATCTCGTGCGGACCGTGTTGGAGACTTTGAAAGGGCGTTTTCGGCTTCTGCAATGCGCTTGGATGAGACGTACACCACGCCGGATCAGACGCATGCCATGATGGAGCCCCATGCAACACTTGCCGCATGGGAAGGCGAAAAACTGACGCTCTGGACGTCCAACCAGATGATCGCCTGGACCCGGCGCGATATTGCGACCGCGCTTGGCCTGTCGAAGGAAAATGTCCGGGTTGATTCCCCTTATATCGGGGGAGGTTTCGGCGGGAAGCTGTTTTTGCGCTCTGACGCCGTGCTGGCGGCTCTCGGCGCCAAAGCCGCAGGACGTCCCGTCAAGGTTGCGCTCACCCGCCCCTTTATCATGAACAATACAACGCATCGGTCTGCGACGATCCAGCATATCCGGATCGGTACGGATCGTGACGGCAGGATCACGGCCATTGCCCATGAAAGCACGTCGGGCAATCTTCCTCACGGGCGTCCAGAATCCGCTATAGATCAAACAAAGCTACTGTATGCTGGTGCCAATCGACTAACGGCGATGCGGCTGGCTGTTCTGGACCTCCCTGAAGGAAATGCAATGCGCGCGCCTGGCGAAGCATCAGGCCTGATGGCACTTGAAATTGCCATGGACGAGATGGCTGAACGACTGCGCATGGATCCCGTGCATTTCCGGATTCTGAATGACACGCAGGTCGATCCTGAAAAACCAGGACGACCGTTTTCGCAGCGGCATCTCGTCGAGTGCCTGGAACGTGGAGCCGAGAAGTTTGGCTGGAGCCATCGAAAAGCCCGTCCCGCATCCGTGCGGGAGGGAGAATGGCTGATCGGCATGGGCGTCGCGGCAGGCTTCCGCAACAATCTCCTGACAAAATCCGCGGCACGCGTACGCCTTGATTCACAGGGGATCGTGACAGTCGAAACCGACATGACCGATATCGGTACCGGTACCTATACCATTCTTGCCCAGACAGCAGCCGAAATGATGGGAGTTTCCATCGATCAGGTCCGGGTCGTTCTTGGTGATTCAGACTTCCCTGTATCGGCAGGATCCGGGGGCCAGTGGGGGGCCAACAATTCTGCTGCGGGCGTGTATGCCGCCTGCGTCAAATTGCGGGAAAGTGTTGCGAAGAAGCTGGGATTGCCACCAGCCGAAGCGCAGTTCTCAGGCGGGAATGTCCATGTTGGCAACCGCGTTTTCCCCCTTGGGCAGGCGGCGCATGAGGGTGAACTGGTTGCCGAAGACACCATTGAATATGCGGACGTAGACAAACGATATCAACAATCCACCTTTGCGAGCCATTTTGTCGAAGTCGGCGTCAATGGATTTACCGGGGAAGTCCGTATCCGCCGGATGCTGGCCGTCTGCTCCGCAGGCCGCATCCTGAACCCCAAAACCGCCCGAAACCAGGTCCTTGGTGCCATGACCATGGGATCTGGCGCAGCCCTCATGGAGGAACTGGCGGTCGATACCCGGCGTGGTTTCTTCGTCAATCATGATCTGGCGGGTTACGAGGTCCCTGTTCATGCCGACATTCCTCATCAGGACGTAATTTTCCTTGATGAAGTGGATCCCCTCTCGTCGCCCATGAAAGCAAAAGGCGTTGGGGAACTGGGGCTGTGTGGCGTAGCCGCAGCGATTGCAAATGCCGTTTATAACGCAACAGGTGTGCGCATCCGTGATTATCCTGTCACGCTCGACAAACATCTGGCTCATCTGCCCCGGATGTCCTGATTACGGTCAGGCATTCGGCCATCGATCTCGGGGTAAAAGCGGTTCCAATCGATGATTGATTTATGAACAGCCGATATAACTTCATGCGCTTTATACACCCTAATCAATAGCTATTTCATCACTTACCGTCCTCTGCTGATAGAGTGAGAAGCAGAAGGCCGTTCTGATGAGCAAAAAATTTGAAGGCAAGGTTGCGTTGGTAACGGGGGCCGGTGCCGGAATGGGCCTCGCCACCGCTCAGGCATTTGCCCGAGCTGGCGCCAGCGTTGTTCTTGCTGATATCAATGAAGAAAGCGTTGCCAAGGCAGCCAGGGCATTAACCGAGGAAGGAGCCAAAGCTCTTGCCGTCAGGTGTGACGTTGCCTCGGAAACGGATGTTGAAGCCATGATGGCTCGCACGGTAGACGCTTTTGGGCGTCTGGACTGCGCCTTCAACAATGCTGGAGTTATCAGTCAGCACCAGGATACCGCAGATCTGCCTGACGCAGAATGGGACCGCGTCATGTCGATCAACCTGCGTGGCACCTGGTACTGCATGAAGCATGAACTGAAGCAGATGCTCTCTCAGGGGAGCGGTGCTATCGTCAACGCTTCCTCCATTGGGGGCCTGAACGGCGTTGCGGGACTGCCTGCTTATATCGCGTCCAAGCACGGCATTATTGGCCTGACGAAATCTGCGGCTCTCGAATGCGCGACCAAGGGGATACGCATCAATGCGGTATGTCCCGGTGTGATTGAGACACCCATGCTGGACTGGCTCACAGGGGGCGATGCAACCGTCAAAGCTGAACTCGTTAAAGCCCAGCCCATCGGTCGCCTTGGTAAACCCGAAGAAATCGCTGCGGCTGTGCTCTGGCTCTGCAGTTCTGACGCCAGTCTGGTTCTTGGCCATGCTCTCTCGGTCGATGGCGGATATTCGGCCCAGTAACCTACTCTGTTTTGAACAGGAGATTTTCTATGTCTGATACCCCTTCAGCTGCACGCAAAGCATTTGGCGATATTGCTCCGGCCCTGGCCGAATATTCCGACAAGGTTCTTTTCGGGGATGTGTGGGAGCGCCCCGAACTCTCACCGCGCGACCGAAGCCTGGTAACGGTTTCCAGCCTGATCTCGCTCTACAGAACCAACGAGCTCGGCTTTCATATCCGTAAAGCTCTCGAAAACGGCGTAACCCGTGAAGAAATCATCGAAGTCATCACGCATCTGGCTTTTTATTCAGGCTGGCCAACAGCCTCGACAGCTTTGACGATCGCGCGCGGTGTGTTCGATGAAGCCAAACCCTGAGCACTCTTAAAAACTTATTCCAACCCGATGCAAAGCAAGGATATCCCCATGGACTACCGTTATCTCGGACAGAGCGCGCTTAAAGTTTCTCCTCTTTGCCTCGGGGCCATGATGTTCGGGGGTGAGACCGATGCCGAGACGGCAAAACGGATTATCGACAAAGCTGCCTCACAGGGCATCAATTTTCTGGATACCGCCGATGTCTATAATGGTGGAAAATCCGAAGAGGTAGTTGGCACCAGCGTACAGGGCAACCGGGATGCCTGGGTCATTGCCACCAAATTTGGCTACGGAAGTGGTGCTAACCAGCAAGGGCAATCCCGTAAATGGATCATGCAGACGCTTGAAGGAAGCCTAAAACGCCTTGGCACGGATTACATTGATATCCTGTATTTCCATCGCGCCCTCCCCGGCGTGACGCTGGAGGAAGGACTGCGGGCCATTGGTGACCTGATCTCTCAGGGCAAGATCCGTTATTATGGTGTCTCCAATTTCCATGGCTGGCGGATTGCCGAAGTTGTCAGACTGGCAGACCATCTCGGCATTCAGCGTCCTACAGTCAGCCAGCCCCTCTACAATCTGGTGGACCGCTCTGCTGAAGTCGAGCAATTGCCTGCTGCCGGTCAGTACGGACTTGGGGTTGTGCCCTACAGCCCACTGGCCCGCGGCGTCCTGACGGGCAAATACGCGTCACTCGACAATCTGCCAGAAGACTCACGGGCAGGACGCGGAGATGCCCGTATTCAGCAGACCGAACTGCGCGCTGAATCTCTGATTATCGCGCAGAAAGTGGCGGAACGTGCCAGGGGAAAGGGTATTTCTTCAATCACTTTTGCATTGGCCTGGGTCCTGAAAAACCGCCTCATCAGCGCAGCCATTGCTGGCCCTCGTACCGAAGCGCACTGGGACAGTTACATGGATGCCCTGAACGCTACGCTGACAGCGGAAGATGAGGCATTCATCAATGATCTGGTCCATCCCGGGCATGCGTCCACGCCGGGTTACACCGATCCGGCCTACCCGGTCGAAGGACGCGTGGTCGCCTGAAGCTGAAAAATCCTGAAGAGAACGGAGAACACTGATGAAAACCTATGGTTTTGCAGCGACCTCATGTGAGGCCCCTCTCGCACCGTTCAGTTTCGAACGGCGTGAACTGCGAGACAACGACATTGCCATGGATATCCTGTATTGCGGTGTCTGTCATTCGGACCTGCATCAGGCGCGGAATGACTGGGGATGGTCGCAGTATCCCATGGTTCCCGGTCACGAAATTGTCGGCCGTGTGACGGCGACAGGAAAGGCCGTCACACGCTATAAAGTGGGTGACGCTGTGGCCGTCGGCTGCATGGTCGACAGTTGCCAGACCTGCGATCAGTGCCGCAAAGGTGAGGAACAGCTTTGTCGTGAGGGCAATACGCAGACCTACAACGACAAGGATCGTATCACGGGCGAGTGCACTTATGGCGGCTATTCCAAGCATCTCGTTGTGCGGGAAGAATTCGCCCTGAAGGTTCCGGAGACACTGGATCTGTCCCGGGCAGCTCCCCTTCTCTGTGCTGGCATCACCACCTACTCGCCTTTACGCACCTGGAACGTCGGACCGGGCAGCCGCGTCGGTGTTATCGGGCTTGGTGGCCTTGGACATATGGCCGTCAAACTTGCCTCTGGCATGGGCGCAGATGTCACGGTCCTCAGCCGCTCAAACGCCAAGGAGAAAGATGCCCTGGCTCTTGGTGCGGACCGGCTTCTGGTCTCGACCGACGACACTGCCATGGCGAAGGCGGCTTCCAGCTTTGATCTCATCATCGATACCGTCCCGGTCAAACATGACCTCAATCCTTATATGCCTCTGCTGGACGTTGATGGCACACTGGTGCTCGTCGGGCAGGTTGGGCCGCTGAATGAACCCAGCACCGTTCCCCTGATCATGGGGCGTCGCCGTATTGCGGGGTCCCCCATCGGAGGCATTGCCCAGACGCAGGAAATGCTTGATTTCTGTGGCCGTAAAAACATCCTGCCTGATTGTGAGATGATCCGTATGGACCAGATCAACGAGGCTTTCGATCGACTGGAGCGTTCTGACGTTCATTACCGGTTCGTGATCGACATGGCGACACTCACACCGGACACAGCGGCCGCGTAAGACAAATGCCCTACGCCCCTCTTAGGGCGTAGGGGCATCTCCCAACAATCCATTACTGGCGATAGCGCAACGCATCGACCAGCAATCTGAAAGCCGCGGAGGACTGTCGGCGGCTGGGATAATAGAGATGGTAGCCGGAGAATGGCGGACACCAGTCTTCCAACACCCGGACCAGCCGCCCGTCAGCAAGATGACCCGTCACCTGATCTTCCAGAACACAGGCCAGACCGAACCCTGCTACAGCCGCCCGCAGGATCATCGGGACGTTGTTGAAAACCAGCTGGCCATCAACCCTGACATGCAGTTCCCGCTTCCCCTTCTCCAGTTCCCATGCATAGATACCGCCTGAAGTCTCCATACGTAGGTTGATGCACTGATGGTGCGCCAGATCCTGCGGTGTTTTGGGCTTCTTCTTTCCCGCCAAATAGGATGGTGCCCCAACAACAGCCATCCGCATGTCGGGACCGATCCTTACAGCGATCATGTCCTTCGCAATTGACTCTCCGAGCCGCACCCCCGCGTCAAAGCGCTCGGCGACGATATCTGTCAGGCCTGACTGAAGAGCCAGTTCGACATGCACATCAGGATACTCAGGAAGCAGTTTTTCCAGCACTGGCCACAGCAGCCGGTTGGCGGCATGCTCAGAGGTGGTGATACGGATTGTGCCTGCAGGCCGGTCTCGTAACTGACCAAGCTGT
This sequence comes from Komagataeibacter oboediens, assembly GCF_018491655.1. Lineage (NCBI taxonomy): Bacteria > Pseudomonadati > Pseudomonadota > Alphaproteobacteria > Acetobacterales > Acetobacteraceae > Komagataeibacter > Komagataeibacter oboediens. Next base: position 27,062 of record NZ_JABLUU010000018.1, read on the forward strand.
TCAATTTCACCCGCGATACTGTCAAGGGCAGGCGCAAGGGTCCGCAGGAGGCGTTCTCCGGCCTCCGTTGGGGACACACGCCGCGTGGTCCGGGTCAGAAGCCTGACGCCGAGCCGCGTTTCCAAGCGGCGGATCGTATAGCTCAGGGTGGATTGAGATGTTCCCAACCGCGCCGCAGCCCTGGTAAAGCTCTGCTCTTCCGCCACGATGAGAAAGGCGTTGAGATCGACCAGTTCTTCGCGCCGCATTCATGAACTCCCAATATATCCTTAATCGATCAATAGCCAATTATTCGGCACAAAGATACATGCTTGTATTTCGAAAGGAGCAGCGTCTCTCCTCTCAGCAGTTTAAGCCTCAGAAAAGGTGCCCTTCCATGACTGGAAAATCCACGATCGGACAGCGCTACTACGGTGACATTGCTCCCGGCCTTGCGGATTATACTGACAGGGTCCTGTTCGATGATGTCTGGGAACGGCCAGGCCTCTCGATGCGTGATAAAAGCCTCATCACCGTCTCAGCGCTTGTGTCGATGTACCGGCTGGACGCTCTGGAAGCCCATCTGAAAATCGCGCTGGACCACGGTGTGACCCGCGAGGAACTCAGCAGCACGATCACGCATCTGGCCTTCTATGCAGGCTGGCCATCCGCTTCGAGTTCCATAGCCCGCTGCGCAAGGTACTTGAAAACCTGCCCTCGTGAAACTCTTGCGCTCGCCAGACAAGTATTGCGTCACATATGCCCGTCCGGATTACGGTTGGTGGTTCCGCTCCACCTTGTAGCGTGCCCAAATGATCCCGTCTTCAAGCGTTTCTGATGCTGTCAGGCGCAAAGACTGGCCGATAGCGGGCTCTTCGTCTTGTTCGCCTTCATATTCGAAGACACATGTCCCACCCGACAATCCATCGATGCCGGGATAGATCATCAGGCTGATATCATCGATAAGGCCAGCCTTGAGAAAAGCTCCATTGATTCGTCCCCCTCCTTCTACCAGCAGGGTTTCTATGCCGAAGTCGCTTCTGAGGCTGTTCATTGCATGCCCCAGATCTTTTCCCTCTTCCCCCGCAAAGAGATAGGAAATGCCTGTCGCCTCAAGCTCGTGGAGATAGGTATCCGCCACCTGTTCGGAAAGGATCGTGATAATCGGATCACCGTCAGCGTTGTCGCTTTCGTAACGCAGCTTTCCTTTTGGGTCGACAACAACGGCCAGACGTCCGGTTCTGCGTTTTGCCGCTTCAGAGACATGGGCGCGACGGGGCAGTTCGCTGCGCCCTGAGGCATCCGGTTCTCCTGCATGGACAAAATGTTGTTGCATGGTCTGACGGCCGACAAGCCAGGCATCCGCTTTGAATGTCTTCTCGATGTCATAGTAGCGATTGACGAGATCATCGCGCGCTTTGCCATCAACAGGCTGTGTCCAACGATCGGTCAGGATCCGTCCGTCAATGGAACTGATCATATGACAAATAATATGCGGGCGCATGACTATTATCCTTGGTTCTGGGCTGACAGACCATCTTCCGGCCTGAAATATTGAAAACATCACCGGAATCAGGTCTTACAGGTTTATTTTAAATGAGATTGCAAACCATGATTAGGAGGGAAAATTGGCATACAATTATATCTATAACTCATTAATTGAACGGATTTATTGAACAAAAATACGAGAAAACACTTTTACACGCGCCCTGAAACGCGCCTGGAAAATGCGTAACGATGCTGCTGCTGTTCCCCGACAGAAGCAATCATGAATTCGGAGTATAACGTTATGCGACGAACAGACGGTAACACGTGACCACAAAACCGTATAAAATAATGATTTTGCCATGCCGAAAACAATTCTAAGGCACCTAAATGCGAAAATTGCCGATAGGGATTATTCATGGATAAAGTGATTGTTGTCATCGGCTCCGGTTCCATCGGCCAGGCGATTGCCAGACGTGTTGGTGTCGGAAAACATATTCTTCTGGCCGATCTGCGTATGGAAAATGCTGAAGCCGCTGCAGAGGTGATGTTCAATGCAGGCTTCACGGTCAGTACGACACAGGTCGATGTGTCCTCCCGGATTTCTGTCGAAGCTCTCGCTCAAAAAGCAAGTGAATTGGGTGACATTACAGGCGTTGTCCACGCGGCGGGTGTCTCACCCTCACAAGCCTCCCCGGCCACAATTCTGGCCGTTGATCTTTATGGGACCGCACTCGTACTCGAAACGTTTGGCAACGTCATCGCAGCGGGAGGCTCAGCCGTTGTCATTGCGTCCCAGTCCGGGCACCGCCTGAGAGCACTGACGAAGGAACAAAACGCTGCGCTTGCAACCACCCCTGTAGAGAACCTCCTGTCTCTTCCGATGCTCCAACCCGAAGAGATCAAGGATTCTCTACACGCTTATCAGATTTCCAAACGGGGGAATGCACTCAGGGTCGCAGCAGAAGCTGTACGCTGGGGAAAGCGCGGGGCTCGGCTTAATACGATCAGTCCGGGAATTATCATTACCCCGCTCGCACGAGACGAACTGTCAGGACCGCGCGGCGACGGTTACCGTCGCATGATCGACCTCTGCCCGACTGGCCGAGCTGGCACTCCAGACGAGGTTGGAGCTATTGCTGCACTTCTCATGGGTGAAGATGGTACTTTCATAACGGGTAGCGACTTCCTTATGGATGGTGGCGTCACCGCAGCCTATTGGTACGGGGACCTGAAGCCCCGTTGAAAATGGTGCTGCTCAGGAAGATATCGCCGGAAGCCTTGAGGGATTATTGCAACTTTATCATTTTACAGATTCGGTTGCGTTCTAAAGGTGAGGTTGTTGCGGACAGCCAGTTCTGGCCATATCTTCCATAACCTCTCCTCTCATCAACGACGATATCGTAATTCCTTTACAAGCATTCTGAACGCCGAAGGCAGCTGATGCCGATCCGGATAGTAAAGGTGGTATCCGGAAAAGAGCGGGCACCAGTCCTCCAGAACGCGGACCAGTTTCCCGGCTTTGATTAATGCCGCCACCTGATCCTCCATGACATAAGCAAGACCAATGCCATCTACCGCCGCAGCCAGCACCATGGAGATATCGTCAAGGATCAAAGGGCCCTCAACCCGAACATTGAGGTCCCGGCCCTCTTGGCTGAACTCCCACATGTAAAGCCCTCCCTTGGTAGGAAGGCGAATGTTGATACAGCGATGTTTCGTCAGGTCGTGAGGTGTCTGGGGAACCCCCTGTTGAGCAAGATACGCGGGTGCCGCAACGGCTGCCATTCGCAGGTCCGGACCGATACGCACAGCAATCATGTCCCGAGCCACCTGTTCGCCGAGACGCACTCCCGCGTCAAACTGATCCGCAACGATATCTGTAAGGTGTGAATCCACAGACAGTTCGACCCTGACATCCGGGTAATTCTGGAGTAGCCGCCTGATCGACGGCCACAGAATTGTCTCCGCAGCATGGCGGCTTGTCGTAATACGGACAGTTCCAGATGGTCGTTCCGTGAGGGCATTCAGCGCCATAAGGCGCGCATCAATATCATTAAAAGCCAGACGCAGCGTCGCCATCAATTGCTCACCTGCCTCCGTGGGCGCGACCTTGCGCGTGTTCCGGGTAAGAAGTTTCAGGCCAATCCGTGCCTCCAGACGACGCACGATCTGACTGATGGCCGACTGTGATGTGCCCAGGCGTGCCGCCGCTCGCGTAAAGCTGCACTCCTCCGCAACTGCGAGAAAAACGGCCAGATCACCCAGTTCTTCCCGCCGCATTCATAATCTCCTGATATAACCTTATGTCCAATTCAGCATATAATCACTAGGTCTAAAACACGCTAGAAATATAGAAATAGGAAATCCCGGGATGCAGGTTGACTGTTCCCAAGGATAAAGACCCAGCTTTCAAGCAGAGGTAAAATGACCAAAATCCTCATCCTCGGAGCTCATGGGAAAATTGCTCGTGTCGCCACGCGCCTTCTACTTGAAAAAAATGATGAAGAACTGACACTTTATCTCCGCAATGCCCCACGACTGGCATCACTGCACGGAAATGACCGGATTAAAATAATTGAAGGTGACGTCCTTGATGAGCCGGTGCTTGAGGCGGCCATGCAGGGCCAAGATGTGGTCTATGCCAATTTGTCCGGTGACATGGAGAAGCAGGCCAGGACAATAGTCCGCGCAATGGACAAAGCAGGAATGCGTCGACTGATTTTCATCAGTTCAATGGGAATTTACGACGAAGTGCCAGGAGAACAGTACGGTAAGGTTCTGGATCCCTATCGACGATCCGCCGCCGTGATCGAAGCATCAGACCTTGATTACACCATCATCCGGCCAGCATGGCTGAGCGATACGGATGAGATTTCTTATGGAACGACCATTAAGGGAGAAGAATTCGCCAATCCCCATGCTGATGTCTCGCGCAAAAGCGTGGCGGATCTGATCGTCAAACTGATCACGACAAAAGGACAGCATGTCCGTGAAAGTCTTGGCGTCAATGCGAGATGATGGACGATCAAGCGTAATGGGTTGTGTACACCCAAGAAATTTTCTGGAATTCCCGTGTGTAACCGTCTGATACCGCATCTTTTATATGGGTGAATATCAGAGCAATGGAGAATAAATCATCATGAAATATGTAAAGCTTGGAAATACTGGCGTTGACGTCTCGAAGATATGTCTCGGGATGATGAGCTTCGGCAAACCGGGAAAAGAACATGGCCTCTTCCCGTGGGCAAAAGATTTCGACGAGGCGAGGCCCATTTTTCAGACAGCGATCGAGGCAGGGATCAACTACTTCGATACGGCAAACATCTACCAGATGGGTACCAGCGAGGAAGTGACGGGTAAACTCATCCGCGAATTTGCCTTGGACCGGGACGATATCGTCGTGGCAACCAAGGTACGGATGGAAATGCGCCCCGGAAAGCCTAATGGAAGCGGCCTTTCTCGTAAGGAAATCCTCAGCGAAATCGACAAGAGCCTGAAGCGTCTTGGTCTGGACTATGTCGACCTCTATACGATCCACCGGACCGACCCTTTGACGCCCGTGGAAGAAACCATGGAAGCGCTGCATGATGTCGTGAAAAGTGGCAAGGTCCGCTATATTGGTGCGTCGAGCATGTTCGCATGGCAATTCGAACGCATGCAGAATATTGCCGAAAACCATGGCTGGACCAAGTTCGTCGCCATGCAGAATCAGTATAACCTGCTTTATCGCGAAGAAGAGCGGGAAATGATTCCTCTTTGTGAGGACAGAAAGATTGCCATCACTCCCTGGAGCCCACTCGCGGGCGGGCGCCTATCGCATCCGTGGGGTACCGTGACAGGCCGGGTGAAGATCGACGAAGTGTCAAAATGGGTCTGGGACAGCACGAATGACCTCGACAAGGTTGTCGTCGACAATCTGGAGAAAATGGCACAGGTCCGTGGCATTTCGATGGGGCAAATGGCTCTGGCCTGGTTACTGAGCAAGCCCTTTGTCACAGCCCCGATTGTCGGAACCACAGCTGTAAAGCATGTAGAGGAAGCAGTTTCCGCGCTTGATATTGTGCTATCTGCCGAGGAAATTGAGGCCCTTGAAGCGCCTTATGTCACCCATCCCGTGCTGGGGATGATGTAAAGAGCCCACCAGTTACGGCAGCCACGCAAAAATGCGAGCCATGAAAACTTGCCGCCTGGATAATCTGGAATTCTTGATATGGGCGCGCACACCATAATCCAAAAAGCTCTGAGTGAACGGCTCCCTACGGTCGAGGCACAAAATAAGTTTGCATCCTTCCCTGTGTTCACTTGATGACGTGTCATCGCGACCACCTCTCACTATCTGAAGTGAAACTAAGATGAAACGGCCGCCGTTTGATCTGTGGCAACTGCTGTGCGTGCGGGCAATCGCCGAGCACGGCAGTATCCACGGCGCGGCGCGTTTCCTGAACATTCGGCAGTCGGCCGTCAGCCGGTCCCTTCACAACCTTGAGGAGCGGCTGAATGTCAGACTGTTCACCCGCTCCCCGGCCGGTGCCGCCCCGACCGCTTTCGGTCGGGAATTCGTCCGCTGGAGCCAGACAATCCTGGACAATGTGGCCAGCATGAATGCCCGCGCGCGGCGAACGGGCAAAGGCGAAAACGGCCAGATCTCCATCGGCATCCAGACTTGCGTCCTGCCCGGAAAACTCTCGGCTTTCACGGCGGAATTCCGCGCTACATATCGTGATATCGTGTTTCGCTATTCCGAGGGCACAGGCAAAAGACTGCTGCGACGCCTCCAGCGCGGACAGATCGATTTCGCTGTCATCACACGTAGCAATCTGGCGCGCGCTCTGCGGATCATGCCTCTGTGGAGCGACCGCATCGTCGCAGCCCTTCCCGCCGGTCATCCTCTCACGACACAACCGGAAGTATCCTGGACAGACGTGCGTCATGAAATATTCCTGATCGGACGCGACAACGCGGGTCAGGACTTCGAGAGGCTTATCCAGCGCAAGCTCGGGGAGACAGGTATCGGCCCGAAGATCCGGCGTCATGATATCGGCAGCAACAGGATCGTCGCGCTCGTCCAGAACCACGAAGGCATCGCCCTGCTTCCCGCCTCATGGCTGCCACTAATCCACGACCAGCATGGGCATGACGTCACGATCATGGAAATCCGCGACGCTGGCGGCTCCTCCCATCTGGAATTCGGGATCGTCTGGCGGCCAGACAATGAAAATCCCTGTGCCCGGAGCTTCGCTCAGTATCTCGAATCCCACCGACCATGAGCCTATTTTTCCGATGCTGCTGCTCTTGCCCGCCGCCGCGCCTTGGCGAATCCCTTGTCCGACATCATGAACTGCCGGAGCATGGGTGCGACCAGCCGGGCCGGATCCATTGCCCCATTGCTACCGGACAGAAGTGCTGCGTAGGCAAGCAGGTCACGATGGATATCAGGAGGTAACGCCACGGTCATTCTGACCGGCTTCTTGTCCGGGATTTCTCTGATCTTTAGCTCTGTCATCTTATATTTTCTCCATTTTGATAGGGTTTGAGCAACAGGTCGCGGCTGAGAATGACGGTGAAGGGCAACCCCGGCCGGTCGGTCAGGGTGGGCTGGACGTTCAGGCTGCGGTCGATCAGCCGATTGCCGACCATGGAAAACCCATTGCTGGCCCCGGAACGGATGGCCTGCATCAGATTGTTTTCGTTCCATGACGTCCCGGCCTCCGACCCGACGCTGAGCACGGTCGTGACCAGGGCGGCCTTGAAAAGCTGACCCCAGTGATTGTTGACCTCATCTGACAGACCGGACTGGCCGATGGCATCGCCGCCAGGCAGCTTTTCCAGCACGAGGCTTTCGCCATCAGGGAAAATCAGCCGGGTCCAGATGATCTGGGTGCGCTGCTGCCCAAAGGACACGCCACTGTTATAAGCCCCGAACAGGGTGCTGCCCTGCGGGATCAGCAGGTAGCGGCCGGTCGGGCTGTCATAGACGTTCTGTGTCACATGGCCGGTAATCTGGCCGGGCAGATCGGAACTGATTTTCGTGTTCAGTGCGCCGGCGATCACCGTGCCCGCCTGCAGGACATAAGGTGAGGCCGGGGGCATGACGCGGTCGGGGCTGACGGTCATCCGGTCCGGCTGGCCCGCCAGAAAGGCACGGTTGCCAGATTGTGCGTCGGTCGCAGGGGCCGGTGATGCCTGCGAGGCGGGAACGCCCGGCGCGGGTGCCGCTGCCTGTTCGCCGGCGCGGTCACGCTCCCCCATCTGCACGAACAGCCGGCTGGCGATCGCGGCCTCGACCTCCTGTTGCGCGCGCCGGTCGTCGCCACCCGAGGTAGCCTTGCCCTGCTCCTGTGCCTTCAGGATGGTATGCCCCAGATCGCCGGGCAGAGCGGGACCGAGCTTCGGGACGCCACTGCCGACATAGTCTGAGGGCAACCCTGCCAGCCCATCGGCGGACGGACGCACATCCGTGTCCTGGCTGGCGGCCGGTGGCGCTTTGTGGCTGCTGTTCTCCAGCGCGTAGCCGAGTGCCAGACCAATGGCGAGCATCCCTGCCCCACCCAGCGCCCAGACCATGGTGCGGTTAAGACGCACCACGCGCGGCCGATCGGCCCGCAGACGCAGATCGGGCGGCGGCGTTACAGCAGCTGGGGGATTTTCGCCCACTGTGGGTGCCTGCCCGGTCATGTCCGCCGTCCATCGGTGCGGACGATGCGCACCCGTTGCTCGGAATGCTTATCGCCCAGCCGCAATTCGGCGGCGGCAAACAGCCGATCCACGATCATCCAGTTCTGCCGGACCCGGTAATTGACCAGTTCCGGGCCACCATCCGCCCCCAGCACGAACAGCGGCGGCAATTCCCCCTGCCCGATCCCGGACGGGAACGCGATATAGACCTTGTGGCCGTCATCGAAGGCCCGGCCGGGCAACCAGGGGGGCACTCCGCCTTTCACACTCTCGATCGCGTAGCGGAAATTCAGCGCGTCGAGATTCAAACCCACGTCCACGGGGGCAATGTCATCGGCCGCACTGTCCTGCCGATGCAGGGCGATCAGGTCATCCTCGGGGTAATCCCACGACACCGATGCCATATAGGTCGCGAGCGTGGAGCGCAGTTCCACCAGATAGGTCCGCCGGTCGGTATTGACGATCAGATTGGTGGTGAGATCGGGCCTGGTCGGCTTGACCAGAATATGGATGCGCTTTGTTGCCGCTGCCCCGCTTTCGGTATCACCGATGATCCAGCGCACCGTATCGCCAGCAGCGACCGGCCCGGTACCGACCAGCTTTTCGCCCTGCTGGAGCATGATATCGGTGATCTCGCCGGGCGAGGTATAAACCTGGTAGAGCGCTCCGGAAGAATAGGGATAGACCTGCACCGCGTTGATGAACCCGGCTCGCGTGGGCTGGATGCGTGCCGCCAGATTGGCCTGCGTGATCCGCACGGTCGGATCAGGAACCTCCGCTGGTGGACGGATCACACGCTGGGACAGCAGCGGCTTGAGTTGCCCCGGCAGGGGAAGTGGCTGTGGCACCTCCACCATCTGCACCGGTTTCGGTGGATCGGGAATTCTCGTTGCGCGCGCGGCGTCATCGTAGCGGATGACCGGCGGATGGTAATTCTGCGCGCAACCGGCAAGCGAGAGCAGCGCCACAGGAAGGGCCGCGAAAATGAAGCGCGTCATTGTCCGAGTTCCTTCGACCAGTTGATGGCGGAAACGTAAATGCCCAGAGGGTTTTTCCTGAGATGATCGGCATCGCGTGGCGTGTGCAGAACGACCGAGACGATGGCGGTCCAGCGTTCGGTGCCGGTAAAAGCGCCATCGCGGTAATGGCGCTCGGTCCAGGCCACACGGAAGCTGCCGGGCGAAGCCCGGATCACCGAGGCGATGTCCAGTTCGATCTGCTCATGCCCGATGCGCGAGAACGGATCGTTGAGGCGGGCATAATCGTTAAGCGCCTGCGCGCCCGACGTGGTGGTGAAATCATAGGCCCGCAGCCAGTTGTGCCGGACCACCACGGGGTCCGACGACAGGGCGCGCACGTCGTGGACGAACTGTGCCAGATACCAGGCGATCTGCGGATCGGCGGGCATATAGCCCGCTGTCGCGGGGGCCACGACCTGCGCCTGGCCCAGACGGTCCACCTGCACCACCCACGGCGTGATGGTGCCGCGCGCGGACTGCCAGACCAGCCCGGCCCCGAGCCCGGCCGAGAGGAACAGGCTGCCAAAAGCCATGAGCCGCCAGTTGCGGGCCTGGATGCGGGCGGAGCCGATGCGCTCGTCCCACGCCTGCGCTGCCTTTTGATACGGTGTCACGGGTTCGGGCGTGGTCCCGTAGCGGGTGGTGGAGCGACGAAACATCATCCTCATTCCTTTTCCGACAGATCGATGGAGGAAGATCCGCCCCCGCCATCGGCAGAGCGGATGACATGCGCCGCCTCGGCGGCATGGGCTGCGGCATTGCGGCGCTTCATCTTTTGCGCCCAGCGGGGTGGTTCGCCGGAATCGCCACCATCGCCACCAGACGGACCCTCACCGGTAGGGCCGCCACCCGTGGGGCGCCCCCCTTCTCCGGCAGGACCACCGCCACCAGAAGGTGCCGGTCCGCTATCTCCGCCTTCGTCGCCCTCTCCACCGCCCATCCCGCGTGCCGCCCAGCGTCCACCGGCGGCATAGCTTTCTTTGAGGGATGAACCGGCACGTGAGGCCGCTCCTTTGACGGCATTCGCGACGTTCCCGCCGACGGCCCGGCCCATGCCTCCGATCCCGGCGGTCATGCTGCCCGCGCCGCCAGATGCACCTGCGGCTCCGGCCGAATAGGCGGATGTGGCGGCCCCGGCAATCGCGGCCCCTCCCCGCGCGGCGGCAGCCGTGGCGCCCAGGGCTGCGGCACCACCGGAAGCAACAGCCCCGACACCGGCCGCAGCAATAGCGCCCATGGCGCCAACCGCCATGCCGGTCCCGACAGCAGCACCCGCCCCAAGCTGTGGCGCGCCGGAGATCAGGCCGTTGGCGATGCTGCCGCCAAAAATGGACAGACCGACAATTGCAAGCGAGGCCAGCACCACCGAGACGGACTGCCCGATCGTGGGAACGTCGCTGCCGTAGGAGGTTGAAAACTGGGCGAACAGAACCGACGCGATGGCGGAAATGACCGCCAGCACCATGATCTTCACACCCGAGGAGACGACATTGCCCAGCACCTTCTCGGCGAGGAAGGCCGTGCGATTGAACAGGGCAAACGGGATAAGCACGAAGCCTGCAAGCGTCGTCAGCTTGAACTCGATCAGCGCCACGAAAAGCTGCACGGCAAGAATGAAGAACGCCGCCAGCACGATCAGCCACGACAGACAGAGCACGAAGATCTGGATGAAATTCGTAAAGAAGGCGACCGGGCCAAGGAGATTGTGAACAGAGTCCAGAAGCGGCTGCGCCGCATCGAAGCCCGTGGACGCAAGACGGCCGGGCCGCAGGAAGTCTCCGAGTGCCAGATTGCCGCCACCGGCTTTCAGGCCAAGGGCCGTAAAACTGTCAAAGACGGTCTTCGACAGACTGGAAAAATTGCTGATCAGGAAGGAAAAGAAGCCGATATACAGCGTCTTTTTCACCAGACGCTGGATGATGTCCTCATCCGCCGCCCACGCCCAGAACAGGCCGGCCAGCGCGATATCCAGCACCGACAGAGTGCCCGCCAGTGAAATCACATTCCCCTTCACCAGACCGAAGCCGCTGTCGATGGTGGTGGTGAAGGTATTCAGGAAGGTGTCGATAACGCCCACATTGCCCATCGCCATGGCGGTCAGTTCCCGCTGCTGCCGAACATCGACACCGTGCCTGGAGTGTAGGCGTCATGCTGGGAAAAATGCTGATACTGGACTTCACTTTCTGCTTCCGTGGCCGCATCGCGCGCCTGTTGCAGGGCTGTGGCCCGACCATTGGCAGCCAGTTCGGCCTGGATGTCGGAAAGCTGGCGGGATTGCAGGGCCAGAAGCTGGTTTCCGGCCTGGACAGCCTGCAACGCCCCGGTCGATGTCTGGCTGGCCGAAACCAGTTGCGTCATGGCCGAACTGTCGCTGGGGATGTTTCCTACCACCCGAGCCTGAAGTTTCAGCGCGTCCTCAAACCCGCCCACGGAATTCTGCCATCGTGTCTGCGCCTGGCTGAACAGGGCACTGTCTGACATGCCAGACGAGATTGAGGTGTACGCCTGCTGGTATTGCTGCTCGACGGACTGGACGCTGTAAGCGATATTCTGCGCCTGCGCGAGGAGTGCCGTGGTCTGGGAAATCGTTGATTGCAGCGATGACAATGTCGATAGCGGCAGGCTCGCCAGATTACGTCCCTGATTGACCAGCATCTGTGCCTGGTTGGCCAGCGAGGTGATCTGATTATCGATCTGCTGGAGGGTCCGCGCCGCGATGAGAACATTCTGGACATGGTTGGCTCCATCATACACCGCCCACTGTGCCCGGGCCTGTGGAACGCCAAGCGACAGCAGGGCCGCCGTACCACAGAGAAAGACCACCGGCCTCATGACACAGATCCTTCCCGCAGAAGGTCCGCAGCCCATGACACGCCGCGCACGTCGAACCAGGCAGGCAGAAAGCCACCACGTCCGTGTTCCGTCAGCACTGCATCGATGAGCCGGTGGTCGTCCTTTCCCGAAGCCGCACAGAGAGCGAGTGCTACCGGCCCGAGCCCCAGTTCAAACAGCCGGTTGCCGCGCTGGGTCTGGCAGTAATACTCCTGCTTCGAGGCCGCGCGGGCGATGATCGCGATCTGCCGGTCGTTGAGGCCGAAGTCCCGATAGAGCGCCATGATCTGCGGCTCGATGGCGCGCTCGTTGGGCAGGAAGATCCGCGTCGGGCAGCTTTCGACCACAGCCGGGGCAATGCGGGAATTGGCGATGTCGGACAGCGACTGAGTGGCGAAAATGACGCTGGCGTTTTTCTTGCGCAGCGTTTTCAGCCATTCCCGGAGCTGACCGGCAAAATCACCGTCATCCAGGACCAGCCAGCCCTCGTCGATGACCAGCAGTATCGGGCGGCCGTCCAGACGGCCTTCGATCCGATGGAACAGATAGGACAGCACGGATGATGCAGCGCCCGAGCCGATCAGACCTTCGGTTTCGAACACCACGACGTCGGCGTTACCTAGGCGCTCGCTATCAGCGTCGAGCAGGCGGCCATAGGGACCACCCAGGCAGTATGGCGCCATTGCCTGCTTCAGGGCGTTGGACTGGAGGAGTGCTACCAGGCCGGACAACGTCCGTTCACCAATGGGCGACGATGCAAGTGAATTCAGGGCCGACCAAAGGTGAGCCTTCACCTCCGGGGTCAGCGTTACCCCCTCTCCGACAAGGATCTGGCCGAGCCATTCGCTGGCCCATTTTCGCTCATCCGGATCATCAATCCGCGCCAGCGGCTGGAGCGATACACTGCCACCCTGTTCTCCCGACGGATCAGCGTCTGTCAGCCCACCGTCGAGATCGTGCCAGTCACCACCCATCGCCAGCGTCGCGGCCCGCATGGAACCGCCAAAATCGAAGGCGAAAATCTGCGATCCCGCATAGCGGCGGAACTGCAACGCCATCAACGCCAGCAGGACAGATTTGCCGGCTCCTGTTGGTCCTGCGATCAGCGTGTGACCCACATCGCCGACATGCAGGGAAAACCGGAACGGCGTCGCACCCGCCGTCCTGCCGTAGAAAAGTGGCGCTGCTCTGAAATGCCCGTCCTGCTCCGGCCCGGCCCACACGGCCGACAGCGGAATCATGTGCGCCAGATTCAGTGTCGAGACCGGGGGCTGACGCACATTGGCGTAGACATGCCCCGGCAGAGATCCCAGCCACGCTTCCACCGCGTTCAGGCTTTCCGCCATGCAGGTGAAGTCACGGCCCTGAATGATTTTTTCCACGAGGCGCAACTTCTCAGTCGCGATGGAGGCTGACCCATCCCAGACCGTGACGGTCGCGGTGATATAGGCCTGCCCGACATCGTCGGCACCGAGGGACTGCAACGCCAGATCGGCATCGGCCGCCTTGTTGGCAGCATCGTTGTCCACCAGAACAGACGCCTCGTTGGTCATCACCTCCCGGACAATGGCCGCAATACTCTTGCGCTTTGCGAACCACTGCCGCCGGATCTTCGTCAGAACCTTGGTGGCATCGGTCTTGTCGAGCAGTATAGCCCGCGTCGACCAGCGATAGGGCATGGCCAGCCGGTTCAGGTCATCCAGGATTCCGGGAAACGTGCGGCTCGGGAAACCCGTGATGGTCAGGGTTTTCAAAAACGCATCGCCGAGTTTCGGCTCCAGACCACCCGACAGAGGCTGATCCACCAGCAGGGCATCCAGATGCATGGGAATTTCCGGCACCCTCACCCGCTGGTGCCGAGTGGAAATCGTCGAATGCAGGTAGGTCAGCGTCTCGCCATCATCCAGCCAGACGGCCTCGGGCATGAACCCGTCGAGCAGGGCCAGAAGCCTATCACTGCGATCCACGAAGGCATGGAGCATGCCATGGGGATCAGGGCCATCCCGTTCCCTGCCCTCATACAGAAAAGGCTCGGCACGCCCTGAAGATTCCGCCGGTGGCAACCAGACCAGGGTCAGGAAATACCGGCTCTCGAAATGAGCGCCCTCATCCTCGAACTGTTCACGACGTTCCAGATCGACCATGTGCGAAGCGGCATCCGGGAAATCGCTTTCGGGATATACGGTCGCCGGCACGCGCTGCGCTTCCACGAACACCGCCCAGCCTGAGCCAAGGCGACGGAGCGCATTGTTCAGCCGCCCCGTCACACCGACCAGTTCGGCAGGGGTCGCACTGTCCAGATCGGGGCCGCGTATCTTTGCCGTGCGCTGGAAACTGCCGTCCTTGTTCAGGACGACGCCTTTCTCCACGAGCGCTGCCCATGGCAGGAAATCAGACAGGAGGGCGGCACGGTTGCGATATTCGCCAAGGGACATCATGGCCCTGCCCTCCCTACGCCTGAAGCCAGGCGGGGTAGCGCAGATGCCGCCGCCCCACTTCGATGAAGAACGGATCGCGTTTCGCCCCCCAGACCGCGAGCCCGTGGCCGACGATCCAGAAGACGGCCCCGATCAGCCACAGCCGCAGGCCCAGCGCGATCGCTGCCGCCAGCGTGCCGTTGGCGATGGCGACGGCACGAGGCGCGCCACCCAGCAGGATCGGGTCGGTCAGCGAGCGATGCACCGGGACATGAAAGCCCGGCACCGCGTCATCGTCATATCCCGCCATCAGATCAGTGCTCCGCCCGAGAAGGAGAAGAACGACAGGAAGAAGCTGGATGCTGCAAAAGCGATGGATAGGCCAAAGACGATCTGGATCAGGCGGCGGAACCCGCCCGATGTTTCGCCAAAGGCCAGCGTCAGACCGGTCACGGTGATGATGATCACCGAGATGATCTTCGCTACCGGTCCCTGCACGGATTCCAGGATCTCGTTCAGGGGTGTTTCCCACGGCATGCTGGATCCTGACGCCCATGCCGATGACGCGAAAACAAGCGACAGCAGCATGGAGGTTCCGAATACACGGAGATCCGGCACATGCCGGTCAGGACGTGCGACAGCGCACACAACGGCGCGCAGACGTGAAGACGACATCATGATGGCTCTCCATTGGCAGAGCTGGATGTTTCGGGAGAAGAGAGGCTGACCGGACGGATGCGATAGGCGCCCGTCACGGGATCAAGCCCGTCGATTTGCGCCAGTTCGGACAGACGGCGTGCCGTGCCGCGTCCGGACAGGACCGCGATGACGTCGATGGTTTCGGCGATCATGGCGCGTGGCACCGTGACCACGGCTTCCTGGATCAGCTGTTCCAGACGATACAGGGCCGCCAGCACCGATCCGGCGTGGAGTGTACCGATGCCGCCGGGATGGCCGGTGCCCCATGCCTTGACCAGATCGAGCGCTTCGGCCCCGCGCACCTCACCGATGGGAATACGGTCGGGACGCAGGCGGAGGCCGGAGCGGACAAGATCCGACAGTGTGATCACACCTTCGCGGGTCCGCAGGGCAATAAGATTGGGCGCCGTGCATTGCAGCTCGCGCGTATCCTCGATCAGTACGACGCGATCACCGGTTTTGGCCACCTCGGCCAGCAGCGCGTTGACCAGCGTGGTCTTGCCCGTGGATGTCCCGCCCGCGACGAGGATGTTTTTCCGCTCCGCAACAGCGCGGCGCAGAAATGCCGCCTGCCCCTCCGTCATGATTCCGGCAGCGACATAGTCATCGAGGGTGAACACAGCGACAGCGGGCTTGCGGATCGCGAAACTTGGGGCAGTCACAACGGGCGGCAGCAATCCTTCGAACCGCTCGCCAGTTGGTAGTTCCGCCGATACGCGCGGTGCTGCCTCATGCACCTCCGCCCCGACATGGTGGGCCACCAGACGCACGATGCGTTCGGCATCGGCGGGCGTGATGGTGTCACCCGTGTCGGACAGCCCCTCGGACAGACGGTCGATCCACAGCCGCCCGTCAGGATTGAGCATCACTTCGACCACAGCGGGATCAGCGAGATGCCGGGCAATCGCCGGCCCCATCGCCGTGCGCAGCATGGACATGCCGCGCTGTCGGGCACCATTTTCAATCGGTGTAACCGCCATGGGAATCCCCGTCCGTTTGGGTCATCCGGCTTTTCCGGACGACGACGGGGATCATTAGAGAGTGCTGTTTTCTCCCGTTTTCAACAGCATTTTCCTGCGATCGTACAGGATCGTAACGGATGCGGTTTTTACTTGCGGATCGCGGGATCAGGATTCCGATGTGGGAGGCACATCTTCCGGGATTTCATGCCGGAAAAATGGCCCCCGACTGAGTCGCCGCCCAAGGGCGGCCACGAACGCCTCGTAACGTTCCGCCCCCTGCGCCCGCGCTGCGGCTGCCGCTGGTTCCGGCAAGGGTGGGCTGACCGTCATCCAGTAGCGGATAAACAGAGCCAGCGTCTCAAGGCTGATCCCGAGATCGCGCTCCATGCGGGCGACCTGCCGGTCAAGGCGGTCCAGCCTGCGGCTCATTGCCGCTTCCCGCCGCTCATCGGCATCGGGCGACAGGAAGGATGCGATGGCGGCCTCCGCCACAAGAGACAGAGACAGATCGCGTCGCGCGGCGTGCGCGGTCAGGGCGTCCAGCAGCTTCGGTTCCAGATAGACCGACAGGCGCGCCCTCTTTGGGGATGTCCTCATTGCGCCCTCACAGCCCGAGATCGTTGCCACGGTCAAGGCCAGCCTGCCGGGCAATCCGCGTCAGATCGGCACGGTCCCGTGCTTCTGGATCCGGTGGTGGTTCCTCGCCAAACAGATCGGGTGCGGTGCGCTTCCTGTGCTTGCCGGCATCCGCCGGATCATGCTCGCGCAACCATTTCCGCCCCGTGCCGAGGGGTTCATCACTATCGGCATCGTCGGGTTTATCCGGTGCTGCCGGCGACCCCGCCTGCTCCGGTGGCGGGGTGACAGGAGACGGACGATCACTCCAGTCATCGGGCCGGACGAGCCGTGGCAGCTGCGCCGGATCAGGCGGCGGCAGAACGCGCTCGACGAAGCGGCGATCCCGGAAATACCGCGCCTTCCGCGCACGGATCGGCGGACACCCCGCCACCATGACCACTTCCTCCCGTGCCGGGATCTGCATGACTTCGCCCACCGTCATCAGGGGCCGCGCACTCTCCTGCCGTGACACCATGAGATGCCCGAGCCAGGGCGACAGCCGGTGCCCGGCATAGTTCTTCTGCGACCGGATCTCGGTGGCCACACCCAGACCATCGGACACGCGCTTCGCGGTGCGCTCGTCATTGGTCGCAAAACTGACCCGGACATGGCAATTATCCAGAATGCTGTTGTTCTGGCCGTATGCCTTGTCGATCTGATTGAGGGATTGCGCGATCAGAAACGCCTTGATTCCGTAGCCCGCCATGAAGGCCAGCGCGCTTTCGAAGAAGTCCAGACGGCCGAGGGCGGGAAACTCGTCGAGCATCAGCAGAAGGCGACGCCGCCCCTCCCGGCCAGACAGATCCTCCGTCAACCGCCGCCCAATCTGGTTGAGGATCAGGCGGATCAGCGGCTTGGTGCGGCTGATATCCGAGGGCGGGATGACGAAATACAGGGAGACAGGCTGATCGCCCTCCAGCAGGTCGCCGATCCGCCATTCGCAACGACTGGTCACGGTGGCCACCACCGGATCGCGGTAGAGGCCGAGAAACGACATGGCGGTCGAGAGCACGCCGGAGCGCTCATTGTCCGACTTGTTCAGCAATTCTCGCGCCGCCGACGCCACGACGGGATGCGGCCCTGCCTTCCCGAGATGCGATGTCCGCATCATGGCCGACAGGGTCGCCTCGATCGACCGCTTCGGGTCAGAGAGGAATTTCGCCACCCCGGCGAGGGTCTTGTCGTCCTCGCCATAGAGCACATGCAGGATCGCGCCCACCAACAGCGCATGGGAGGTTTTCTCCCAGTGGTTGCGCCGCTCCAGCGAACCCTCGGGATCGACCAGGATATCGGCGATGTTCTGCACGTCGCGAACTTCCGACGTCCCGCGCCGGACCTCCAGCAGCGGGTTGTAGGCCGAGGACGCCGGATTGGTCGGGTCGAACAGCAACACCCGCCCGAAACGGGCACGGAAACCGGCGGTGATCTGCCAGTTCTCGCCCTTGATATCATGGATGATGGCCGAGCCCGGCCAGGTCAGGAGCGTGGGGATCACCATGCCCACCCCCTTGCCGGTGCGCGTCGGCGCGAAGGTCAGGACGTGCTCGGGACCATCGTGCCGGAGATAGGCCCGGCGGTATTTTCCCAGCACCACGCCGTCCTCGCCCAGCAGCCCCGCCGCGCGGATTTCCGCGTCCTCGGCCCAGCGGGCCGACCCATAGGTCGCGGCCCGCTTCGCCTCACGGGCGCGGTGGACGGACAGCGCCACGGCCGCTGCAAAAGCCAGCACCCCGCCGGAACCCGCGATCCAGGCGCCGCGCGCGAAGACCGCCGGGGCGTAGGCGTCGAACTCATACCACCACCAGAAGAACAGTGGTGGGGCGTAGACCGGCCAGCGGTGCAGGACCATAAACCACGGTCGGCCGAGTTCCGGCTGGAACGCCAGTTCCCAGGCCGTCCATTGTGTGGCGGTCCACCAGGACAGCACGATCATGGACAGGGCCAGCAGTGCCTGTCCCCACTGGATACGTGTTCCCGGCTGGTCCATCGAGTCCTCCCCTCGTTATGAGAGACAGCGAAGAACCAGGATTTTCCGGCATGCAAGCATGATCCGGCACCCATCGTACCAGAGCGGGCTGGAGCGAAGAGATACTTGCGCGTTGCGGAATCCGGTCTTGCACGCCCAACCAGGAATCCGTATCTTACGGAAGATAGATAAAAAGGAAGGGTGATTCCATGTCCACGACCGTGACCTCATCCGACGTGCAGAAGAATTTCGGTGCCTATCATGACCGTGCGCTCACCGAACCGGTGAAGGTCACGAAGTATGGTCGGGAGACGGTTTATATCGTCTCGGCCCAGACCTTTCACGCACTGAAACAGGCCCAGCGCGAAGCCATCGCCGCGACTGATCTCAACGATCATGAGATTGCCCTGATCGAAGCTGCAGAGATCCCCGAGGAACACCGCTACACTGTCGGTCAGTAAGCGCGCATCGTGCCCATTCCCGAGCCGACGCCTGGCCTGGTCATCTCGTATTCCTATCTCTGGCATGACCAGCACCGCGCTGGCGCCGAGGAAGGCCGGAAAGCCCGACCCTGCGCCATCGTGGTTGCTGCCGCCGATGCTGACGGCGACTGCCAGGTTTATGTCGTGCCGATCACCCATTCCCAACCGGACGACCCACATGCAGTGGCACTCCCGGCAAACGTCAAACGACGCCTTGGGCTGGATGACGAGCCATCCTGGATCATAACCGCCGAACTCAACCGGTTCGTGTGGCCGGGCTATGATCTGCGGCCCATCTCACGCAATCAACCCGACTGTTTTGCCTGGGGCTTCCTGCCGGTGGACATATTCGCGGCGGTCAAGCGAGGGATCGTCGCTCACCAGAAGGGTCGAAGCCTGCGGCAGACCCCACGGGAATAATCATCTGGGGATTACGATTTACGTGTCAGGACACTCGGCGGCAGTTTCGGGCGCATCATCGTGCGCCGATCCAGCACCGGCCCGTCGGTCACAAAGGTGCCATCGCCAATGGCATGCAGGGGCGACCGCCCCTTGCGATGCGGGTCGGCATGCGCAGCGACCCCTTCAAGAATGACGATGCCATACGGCTCGATGATGTCGACGACACGGCATTCGATGTTCGCGAGACACTTATCGAGAAGCGGGGCTTTCACCTTGTCAGCCTTACGACGGGCAAGACCGAATTTCTCGAACTTGTCCGTCTCCTTGCCGGAGCAGAGACCGATCCCCACGACGGTGTCGAGCATGTCTGCGGACGGGATGGCGATCACACATTCGCGCGTCTTCTCGATCGCCTTCCATGAGTAATTCCAGGGACCGGTGGTAATTGCGAAACGCGCGTCGAAATCCAGCACCATGGTCCAGGTGATCGTCATGACGTTGTCGCGTCCAGCGTCATGCGTGGTCACGAGCGTTACCGGTCCGGATTCCAGAAAGGTAAAAGCCCGATCAAGGGGAAACGGCTGCATGGCAGTCTCCGTCCGGTTGTCGCCGACCCAGAACTGGTAGCAGGGCTACCGAGCGCTCTGCATTGCTCTGCGTCAACGGTATCATGCAGAACAGGACGTGCATGCGAAGAAAAATCAGAGCATCAGACTTTACAGCCCAAGCCCCCGCTTACGCGCGAACGACCAGTCGATCCCGCCATCGCCGCGCATGATTCCCGACACCTCCCGCCCTCGCTGTTTTTCCAGAGACGGCGACCACGGCACTAGCTCGAAGCCCAGCCCGTCGTCGATCATGGCGAACCGGCCCGACGCCAGATTGAAACGCTGGCGATAAGTGCCTGTAACGGGATCGCCCTCCCCGCTCTGCCGGAACGGCATCCCTGACGTCCCGGCGAGGCGCCGGCCCAACGTATCCAACTCCCGCTGACGCAGCGTGATGATCAGGTTCCTAGCATACCGGATGCTCCCGCCGTCGCGGTTGGCCAGCCCCTGCTCCACCAGATGATCCGTCCGCTTTTCCATCGCCTCTTTGACATCGGTGCCGAACCCGGTGGACGCCAGGGCAAGAGGCTCCCGAGCGATGGCCTGCCGGTCGAGCCAGGTCGCGCCCTCCGCCGTCACCTGCCGTTCCAGCGTGACGTCCGAGCGCACGGCCAGCGCGACACGGTCACGTCCCTGTTTGTCGCTGAAACGCCGCAATTCCACGATCGAACCGACCGATCCATCGCCAGCGGCTTCGAGGTGCGGCAGGCGGACATGGTGCGTGCGTCCGTCAATCCCGTCGATGACCGCATAAGCCGTGCCGCGCAGTTCATCATCCAGACCACGATCGACCAGCCGACCGATAACGGGATCGGTGGTATCCTCGGCGGCCATTACCCAGGATGACGCGGCACGGTCGATCTTCTGCTCCGCCAGCCCCCGGTGGATCCGTTTGATGATGTCGTTGCGCTCGCTGATCTCCCGCAGGGTCGCCTCCGCGCTCTCGTCCATCCGCCAGCGATCCGGCCCGACCTGGTGCGCCAGCCCCATGGTTTCCAGACGGCGCAGACGACCCAGCTTCACTGTCGTGAAGGCGTCCGGTGTTTCGCCCGGCGCGCGTCCGAGATCAGTAACACCATCCTGCCCCGCGTCCCTCTGAAGCTGGCGGTCCAATTGAGTCCACCGGTCGGCGTTCACCTGCCGCTCGACCGCCTGGTGGATATCGTGATCGGTGCGCGGCCCGAGTTCCAGCGTCACCAGATCCTGCGCACGGGCGCGCATGCCCTCGCGGATGTAATCGCGGGCGATCACCAGGTCGGAACCGTCCTCCGCCACGCCCCGGACGATAACGTGTAGATGGGGATGCGCGGTGTTCCAGTGATCAACGGCGACCCAGTCAAGTTTCGTACCAAGGTCGGATTCCATCTGCCCCATCAGATCGCGGCCGAAGGCCCGCAGGTCCGACATCTCCGGCGCGTCCTCGGGGGAGACGATGAAGCGGAAATGGTGGCGGTCTCCATCGCAGCGATCCGCGAAGTCCGAGGCGCGGATATCGTCGCTGTCCCTGCCGAACAGGAGGGCATCCTCACCGTCCCGCGTCACGCCCTCCCGACGGAGATAGCGGAGATGAGCCGCCAGTGGTGTGGCGCGCGGGGCATGGCGCACGACGCGGGCCTTGATGACAACGCCCCGCGAACGGCTGGTCAGCAGGCGATTGGCGGCATGAGCGGCGGCCCTCCCGCGCCCGAAGGCGGAGCGACGCCCGGAACTGATTTTGCCAGCGCGAGAGACCTGGCCACCGGCCCGCTGCACCGACGCCAGCACCTGCGTCACGAAGGGTCGCGCTTGGCGGGCGTTGGTGGAGCGAATGCGCCCTGGCCGGACCCGGAATTCCTCGTCTCCACTCATGAAAACTGCCCTGCACCGCGCGAAAGATCGCGTCGGATCAAAGAGATGACACCTCGACGCGAGGTGTGGAATTTCCACGCACCTCGCGACAAGACTTCAAAAACCCCGGAAAACAGCCACCCCGACCGAGCCGCGATGTGCGGCCTTTTATCCAGCCCTCACTTTTTCTGTCCTTTTCCGGGGTTTTCGTGATTCACTTCCCCGGCTCCGCCCCCTGCGTCGAACCCACTCCCGGCGCGTTACGGACATGACCTGCGAAGAGCACAGACGGAGTGAAAATCCCCTGCCCGGATCGCGGAGCAAAAACACCGTGAGAGGACGATGGAAACGCATTTTTGCTGCCGGAAATGAAGAGCGATGCGGAAGTCCAGCCACCCGCCGGAGCGATCGAAAACGGGATGGGAAAATACACGCTGAACGACGGGTCATCGATCAGCCGGGCGACAGACGCGACATAGGAAACCGTCTCGCCAGGCAATGGTCGGCCGGTCGCCAGATGGTCGTCATAACGGCCGGGACCGGCATTGTAGGCGGCAAGGAAACCCGCATCGCCATAGCGGTCGTGCAGCCATCGCAGATAGGCTGCCCCGGCCGCGATATTGTCACGCGGATCGAAGGGATCGGCCCCCAGATTGAGCGTGCGCCGGATTTCCTGCCAGGTGCCCGGCATGAGTTGCATCAGGCCCATCGCGCCAGCGCCGGAGACCGCGTGGGGATCGCCAGCGCTTTCGGCTTGCAGGACCGCCCGCACCCACGTCGCCGGGATCGCGTTTTGCCCCGCCGCCTGCCGCACGAGATCGTCAAAATCCTGCGCCCGGACGATGGTCGGCGAGAGTGGCAGCGCGAGCACGGCCAGCATGCCGACGGACATGAAGAACCGGGCGCTCATTCCCTCCCTCCTGGGCGTTTCGCAGGTCGGTTCCACACCAGTTGCCATTCACGCCCGCCGCGCCCGGCCTGGAACAACGTGGCGCGGATCGGTTGCATGAAACTGGGATCATCCAGCACGATGGAAATATACTCGCCGGCACGCTCCCCGGTGCGTTTCCATCCGGCGCCGATCTCCAATGCAGAATCGCCTTCACCGAGATGGATGCGATAATCCGGCGCATGCTCCGCGCCGTTGTTTTCCGCTGGCACGAAGGTCAGTTCGGCGTCCAGCGACAGGGTGTGCACACGCCCGGAGAAACCATCCGACGTGCGCGTGAAAAATCCGATCTGGCTCATGGGAAAAATCCTTTCAGACAGAGTGGGAATGACGGAAAATCCGACGACCATGTCACCGTCATTGGATGGGCGGTTCGCTCTCTTTCGCGGGCAGCATTGGTGGAGCCAGGAGCAGTCCCTTCCACACGGGATCATCCGGTTCCGGAAGGGGATCGAAATGCGGCGGCGGTGGCTCCGCTTCGCCCGTTAGGACATGAACCGGCACCGCACGACCGATCACGGTGTCCATCGGCAGGACGCCGAAATACCGTCCGTCCAGACTGGTCGGCACAGCGGCGTTCATGACGAAAACCTGCCCCGGTTCGAGGCGTTGGCAGCCCTGCCAGACCGGCAGCTTTCGGCCCCGATGATCGACGGGTTTCGCGTCACCGACAGGTTTGCCGTCGATGGTGACATGCATGCCGTTACGGCAGACGTTCTGTCCCGTGAGGGCCGCGACCGGCTTGAGCAGCGGCACGCCGAAAGGCAGATAGCCGCGTGACGCCAGCAGCGTCGCTTCGCGCTCGGGAAGGCGGAGCGCGACGATGTCACCGACATGGATCGGGACGGTGGACTGGATGCGATACAGCCCGACCGGAACGCTGGCCGTTTCGTTCCAGACCCAGCGCGGCGCGGGATGAATCGTCAGCGAGGCGCCCACGCCGAGCACGACGAAATACGTGGTGAAGAACCAGGCGCGCCGGGTCATGATACGGCTCCCCTGCGCAGCCACGCCTCGTGGCGTTCGCGCGTATAGGGACGCGGCTCCTGCGCCGCCGTGAGACGGTGATGCAGATGCCGCCAGTGATCGGGACAGGCTGCAACAGGATCAATTCCCAGCGCCTCCACGCCGTCGATCGCCTCCAGCACCCGGCGCACCTTGGGCCAGCCGCTCTGGCGCAGCAGGCTCTCGCCACCGGGCCGTACGAAGGGCACGGTCTGGCAGGCTTCCTGAGCCCCCACGGCCCGCACGATGTCGATGCAGGACACCACGGTGCCGAAATCATTCGCGGCCCAGCGGATGAACGCGAACACGCTGTCCGGCGTGAAGCTCATCAGCCTGCGCCGACGGTCGAGAATGCGATCCTCGACAGGACGGCCAAAACGGACCCAATGCTCGATGCGCTTTTCGATCCAGGTCAGTTCGACCGTGGTGAGGACAGCGTCGTCCGGCTTGAAAGAGCGGGCGGTCATGGGACACCGACCATGCGATCCGCGACCGCTTCCCGAGCCTTTTCTCCACGCCCCGACCGGGCTGTTGGAAGGGGAGCAAAAAGACCGAAATCCCCTACATAATAAGTTATTATATTAGTTATATAAGTTATGGGGCTGATTCCGCTTTTGAAAACAATGTGTTGCGCCAGTTTTCGCCAATGATCCCACGATAAATCCGCCGCTGCTCCCACGATATGATGCGCCGTTGATCCAACGACATGTTTCACATCGTTATCCACAGATCCTGTGGATTGACTCGTTGGAACAGCGCATAAAATCCCCAGTTTTCCGCCAGAAATGACGCGAAACGCATAACCGGGGATGATCTGGCTGACGACAATGGCACGGATTTTCGCGATGAAATCGCGACGCCGGGTCAGGCTACCTGAGCGTGCGTGCAACTCCGCCAGATCGAAGCGCCATCCATCCTTCTGCCGTCCGACATGCCGACGCGCCAGGCGATAAAGCCATCGCTCCAGACCGCCACGAAGGCAGAAATAGGCGGGATCAACGCTCAGCACACGCGAGTGATCGCAGGCGGCTTCCATCAGCCAGTCCGGCAGCGTCAGGGCCACGCCATCTTCACGGGATATCCGGACATCACTGATCCAAGTGAATGGCCTCTGCCGCCAGTCAGTGCCCTGACGGATGTTCGTCATGACTGTTGTCGCCGACAGACGCGCGAGCGCGCCGTGGAGGCGATCATACTCATGCGCGCCCTTCGCCCAGCCCAGATCCTGAAACAGACGCCATGGTGTGAAGCGCACATGGCGTGACACCCACAATCCATGGTTCAGCGCATCGACGATCTGCCCGGTTAGCCAGATCAGAACATCGACGTCCCAGACGGTCGCCATACCGCCGGCATTTTCAGCCCGCACCATGATCGCGATATGTCGCGCCTGATAATCGATCGGGGTAAGGCGCGGCGTTTTCCCCAATGCGAAAAACGGACGCCCCATGAGATCACGAATGTCACGGGGCCGTGCCGACCCCGTGACCACAAAGCGCCGGTCGGGCTGACGCCAGCTGTCAGCGGGCGGCATCATCGTCCGGCGCTCCGCTGCGCCTTGCGAGCCCTAGCCTGCAAGCGGATGATATAGGCGCGAGGATCGGATGGCATCGGGATGCCGCCACCGTCTCCGGTGGAGAGCCTGACGTTCAGATCGGCCCAGGCGCACAGGTCTTCGACAGCGTAGACGATCCGGCCGCCAAGCTGGCGGTAGAGCGGACCGGTACCGCAACTGCGGTGTTTTTCGAGGGTCCGGATGGACAGGCCAACGAAATTGGCCGCGTCCGGGGTGCGCAGATAGCGCGGTGGCAGTGTCGGCTGGACACGCATGGGGTCTTCCTCCCGGTGAATCGGGCCGCGTGCGGAATGTCGCGGCTCATGGGAGGACGCTGCCGGAGAATGGGGCTTGGGGAGGGATGACAAAGTTCAGGCCGCCAGACTGTCACCCCCCTGCTTCAGCCCCTGAAGGAGGGCGATGTGGCCGCCGTTCAGATAGAAGTCGGCACCGTCGAGATCGCGGTAGAAGGCGCGGTGCCATGAGCTGGCACGCCATTCATTGCGGGACAGGCGCAGGATATGCTCACCGTACATGCCGGCCGCGATCCGTCGGACCGCCACCCCCATGCGCCGACCTTCGGCAATGCAGAGCATGCGTATCTGCCGCAGTTTCTGCTGGGGACTTAGGCGCAGCGTAGAGGGAAGAGGACCGGGCGTCTGACCGGCAAGCAGGCGGCCGAAGCGCGCAACGCAAGCCAGACGGGTCGTGAGGTGCCTGTCATCGATGATGAACCAGGTTCCTGGTGCGTCGGGCTGTCGATCGACGACAATGACGATGCGCAGTGGGCCTGCCGCGCTGTCCAGCACGAGATGGATGCCGTCGGGACCGTCATGTCGTGCCCGCGCGTATGGCGCGAGACGGGACAGGATGTCACCCCCATCGCCACGCACGGCGACCTCCGGCGCGATGTCCGGATCCCAGAAAGCAGGGGCAAGCCAGGCAGGGAGATCAGGGTCGACAGGGAAAACGCAACCCCCAACGACGGGCGAAGGCGCGCCATGCTTCGGCGTCAACCTTGCCCATCCGAATTATTGCTGCATGATCGTGTCGATAGGCCGGATTATGCCGCAGCCATTCCTGGGCGAGACCGGCAGTGTCGAGCCCGGCGAAGGCGCGACGAAGGGGTGCGGCATCCCATGGCCGGATTGTCGGCACGCCCCCTCCCCCGATATGTCATGGATTCGACCCAGTATCCGGTGCAGAACCGGAACGGGTAGTCCACAAGACTCAGGGAGGTGATCCCGAACATATCCTATAAGTTCGGGATTCTTTCTATATCGGGGGGATATTGACGCCAGACGGGCCGAAAAGGTCGGTTTGCGCGACATCACGTGATGCCCGTGGCGCATCACACGAAAAGGCGCTTGGTGTTCCGTGTATTATAATACGTAGCGCGATAATACACAAATCGTTCCTATCCTGCGGATGGACATCCGAGGACTTTTCGGCGCGAACGTGAGGCGCCTGCGACGCGCCGCCGGTCTCAGCCAAGAGGCTCTGGCAGAGCGGATGGGCGTGGACCGCGCCTATATCAGCTGGATCGAGACCGGACGCCAGAACGCGACGCTGCTTTCGCTCTGGCATGCATCGCAGGCGCTGGACGTGCGGCCGGCCGCGCTGCTGGACGAAACTCATGTCGCCGCGACCGTGGCGCCAGGCAGTGAGGAGCGATAGGCCACCTGACGACGGAAAAGCCCTTCCCGGCTGCGCCGGGAAGGGCCAGTGTGAGGCAGTCAGTCCCCGTTGCGCGGACGCTGGCGGCTCCAGACCAGGTTGTAGGCGCCACCTTCTTCTTCGAAGAGGCTGGCGAAGATCGGACCGGGAAGGGTCGGATCGTCCAGCTTCACGCTGAGATATTCGCGCCAGTCTGTGGTGTGCTTGATCCAGGCTGCTCCGGCTTCGAGTTTGCCGATCTGGACCCGGAAGTTGGGAACATTGTCGCTGGCCCGGTTGGCTTCGGGCACGAAGCGGATACCCCGGATTTTCTGTGTCAGGGTGACGATTTCACCTTCGTACCCCTCGCCGACCTTCTTGAATGAACCGATGATCATTGTCCTGTCTCCTGGCTTGTATCGGGCCGCGACCACCGTGGCCTCGATGGCCATCGTCAGCCCGGAGGCGACCGGCGGCGCACCCCGCAGGGGCCAGAGCAACGCGGAGGACGGCGGCACGGAATTTTTTTGTGTCGCGAGGAATGGGCGAAGCCCAGGGGAAAAAAGTTGCGGGCCGCCGTTGCGCCAGAGCCGGGCGAGGCGAAGCCGGTCTTCGGGCAGATCGGCCATATCGAGAGGCCATGGTGTGCGGCACCGTCAGCCTTATGTGGGGACAGGGCAGTCCGTCATGTTTCATGACTGGGGCGTGGGTCTGATGGGGACGTCTCCCTGCGTCTCGGGACAATCCGTGGCCGTTACCAGTCGTATCGAACAACGGGCCTGTGGCTATTGATCATCCCCACATCCGGACAGGAAAACCGCAAGGGGCCGCACCGATCCTGCGTTGCACCGTATGAACAGGTGTATCTCAGCGTGAAGCTGGACGGTCCGGCCCCCGATCCATCCGTCCATGTCCTTTCGATGAAGACGCCACACGCACTCATCCCATGGAGCCGCCCTTGCTCGCGCAACGGGGACTGACCGCTCCCCTACACTTGCCTGCCGGAAGATCAGGCTTCAGGCGGCCTGGATGGCGCATAACCGCGTCCATGCGGCCCCACCGACGCACAGCGCCCCAAATGTCGCGAAGAGGTGTGCCGGTATGGTCCCCATATCGCCCAGCCCGCTGAACCCCAGTGTCATACCAAATCCCGCCAGCGCGGCCGGCATGACGAGCAGAAGCGAGACCGCGCCCCGGATTGCAGGATCGTGCGAAGAGACGAGTATCGCCTGACCGAGCACCAGAACCATGATTCCGGCGGCGATACCAGCAAGGATGGCATGAGAGCCGGACATCATGGTGTGGTCATAAAATGTGGTGCAGACCATTGCCGCCACAAACAGGGGAGCGGCATAGACCGCACAGAGAAACAGCAGCCAGCACAGGAAACCGATACCGGCGACGCCAAGGGCAATTCCGAGACCGAGCAGCATGGATCGCATCCTTTCCGTGGAATGGAATATCTCACACATGCCGGGACGGTTCCGATATATCCAGGGAATAGAAGCCAGTTTCTCGACATCGTTTTCACGATCGGGACAGCGCGCGGAGCGCGCCGGACAATCCTGACCGAGGCGCCCCTGTCGGCGCCTTCCGCTCGCGCCGGGAATGCGGCGCGTTGACTTGGCAGCGTTGGGATTGGATCAAAGGGCACCGGTCGAGCACCCTGTTTCACTGAACCTTGCGAGCCGGCCATGCCGGCGAGCGCCGCACGCGCGGGCAGCGCGTTTCCACCGCCGGTCCCGAAGGACCGGCGCGATTTTCTGGTCGCCCGATAAGCGTGAAGAAAGAAAGGGGCGGCTTACGCCGCTGCCCTCCCTGCCCCGTGCCAGGCCAGACGGCGGGTTGCCGTGGCCGCGTGGTCCGGGTCCAGTTCCATCCCCAGCCAGTCACGGCCGAGATGCTGCGCCGCCACCAGCGATGAACCTGAACCAGCGAACGGGTCCAGAACCAGCCCGCCCACCGGGCAAAAGGCTTCCACCAAGGGAAGCAGGGCCGCCACGGGCTTTTGCGTCGGGTGCAGCTTGTTTCCCGAATAGGGCATGTCGATCACGTCCGGGATGGGCTTTGCGGGCGCCGTCACGTTGCCCTTGGCCAGCAGATAGGCGCTCTCGTGTTCATACCGGAGAAAGCGGGAAGATGATGAATAGGACTTGCGAAAGACAATATGCCCGACCATGCGGAACCCGGCTGCTTTCCAGGCATCGGCAAACAGGTCGATACGGTTCCAGCCATAGAACGAAACGGCAAAGCCGCCCCATTTCAGAACACGGTGCATCTGGTTGAAGGCAGGCCGAAGCCAGCGCGCATTGTCGTCGTTGCGAACTTTCCGCCCGTCCCTGCCCTGGTAGTTCACCAGGTAAGGCGGGTCTGTCAGAATGAAGTCCACCGAGTTACGAGGAAGTGCGCGCATCAGTTGAACGCTGTCCCCGTTGAGGATGGTGTTGCGGAAATCGGTCGCCGTGGTGGTGTTGCCGGTCATGGTCTTTGCCCTTTGTTCCGCGAGGAACAGCCCCCGCTGTTCCTCTGCCTCGCGGCGAGCAGCGGGGTAGCAACGACAAGGGCGACCGATGGGGAGGGGTATCTCCCGGTCTGCACGGAGCGCAGCGCAGGAAGATCGGGGACACCCCGTCGGGCGGCGTCAGCGCGCTGACGCGCACCCTTGTCGGCGCGAGGGCGGAGCCATTAGCCTTATTTTTTCATAAGATCGACAGTCAGTAACCAATGTTATCCCTTCACCCATTAAGACGCCGCACCTGACCATATAAAGACTTTTAAACGAAATTTTTTTGGGTTAAAATCCCCATAAGCGAAATCTTGGCGTTGAAGGGTCCGGAATGGAGCAGGTTCAGTATGAGCAGGGAATAGCCGAACTTCTTTTGGCCGAGATCCCTCGAGACGTTACCCATGCGATCAATGAGGGTTTGCTCGCTGGTGCTCGTCGCGCCTATGCGAAAACGAAGGATCTCAACAAAGGTCATCGCGCCAATGGCCTCGGTCAAGAGCGTCATTTTCTGATGAATGAAGCGTTTCATACTGCATTGGCAGTTCACAATGCCTCGCCAACTCCTATTCACGGAAATGATCTAATCGTCGGACATCAAGGCGAGATCATGTTGGGTCGTGTGAACGTCGGGCCAGTATGGAACAACTGCCGGCGGAGTATCACCCGCCGCAGACTTTGTGCTTACAACGAAGCCCTTGGTCATTGGGTTGAAGCAGATCTCTTCAGTGAGCCTCCGCCTCATACTGCCATAGCCGCGTTTTTTGTGGCCGTTTTTTCAAAAGATCAGTCAGAATTACCAACTTCCATTCAAATCTCGGTACCTGACGCCGATATGTCCAAATGGCTTTTCCGTGAAGATGTAGAAAAATTTCTGCGCAGGTACGATGACCCACCAATGACCCAAGAAGATTTGGCTCAGCCTCGCCTCAAGGCTGCGCTTAGAAAGCAGAACGAAAGCGAAAAGTGACATGAGTCGTGGAGGCGTGCATGGGTTTCAAGCAGACCGTCTCAGCCAGATTCTGGCTGTGCGCCGGCTTACCCAAGCACAATTAGCATCTCTTGTTGGGGTTTCACCCGGCACCGTTAGCAAATGGAAAGCGGGAACGCAGGCCCCAGAATTTGAGGCGCTAAACAGACTGGCTTCGGTAGTGAATGTCACACCTGACTGGTTCATGCAGCCTTACCGGCCATCGCTTTCGACGCCCCTCTTTCGGAGTAACGCAGCCGCCCACGTGGCTGCTCGGACAATGCTCGAAGGACGTCTGGAATGGGCTGAAGAAGTTGCCTGTGGTTTCACTGAGTTCGTAGACTTCCCAGACGTTTCTCTTCCAAAACGGGAATTTCAAAATCCAGAAGAAATTACCCAAGAAGATATTGAGGATTCAGCAGATGAATGTCGCAAACTCTGGCGCTTAGGACGTGGGCCGGTACAGGATCTGGCCCTCGCTGTAGAAAGCGCCGGTATTCTCCTCGTTAGAGAAGAAACAGGAATACCTCAAATCGAGGGGCTTTCAGGATGGAGCTCTAGGCTTGGACGTCCATGTATTCTCCTCTCCTCCGATAAAGACAATGGCTTTCGAGGGCGTTTCGATCTCGCACACGAACTTGGACACTGCATCCTGCATAAACATATTGAACGCGCAACTAACCGCGATCGATATAACATGATGGAAAAGCAAGCACATGCTTTTGCTGGTGCATTCCTTCTGCCGGCTGATGGTATCGGCCAAGACGCTCCCTTGCATCCTACGCTTGATGATCTACTAATATTAAAACGGAAATGGGGGGTCTCTGCTGCGGCAATTTTAATGCGTCTTAAGGCACTGGGCCTTGTGGATGATGATGAGGCCACGAATCTTTTCAAGCGTCGCTCAGCTCGTTGGGGTAGTAAAGCTGAACCTGGTGATGAAGAGCGTGCTCCGGAAAGACCAAGGCTTTTAGGCAGGACGGTCGATCTTTTAGTACGCGAAGGGGTAATGCCACTAGAGCATGTTTCCCGTCATTTTGGGCTTTCTGACAATGATTTGGAAATGATTACGGCGCTTCCCGTAGGGTATTTTAAAACAAAAGAAAAAGTAGTTACGCTTACCAGACTTCGTCAAGAAAAGGTTCCATCAAAAGAACGTAAGCTTAACCCTGACGGAGATTATCAAGCCAAGGTTCTGAATTTATCTCGTGGAGAAAAAGCCGGGAAATGATGAAAATGAAAACCCCATTCGGAGTAAACAATGCCTAGGGAGTTTTTTCTTCAATGGCTGAAACGAAAAACCGAAGATCTTACCAAATCGAACAGCCACAACGGGTCGATAAATGAGAAGATTTCGTTAATTTGGGTATCCTTGTTTTGGGAAAATAAATATTCTGGAGCGATGGGTGCGTCCTTATAGGATAATTCCATATAAAGGGAGGGCGATATGCAATTCCGGCTCTTAACGGCAATTATGGTATTTCTAGGATCTTACCTGCCGTTGGCAGTGATTCTTTTCTCCCAAAATATCGACTATAAAGCGTTGGTTCATGGATTCTGCTGGCCCCTCAAAACGGGAACTTGTTCGATCCCTGTGAATGACGCGAAATATTCGATTGGTTTTCTTATAATTACAATGATATGCTTTGGGATAACCATTATTTCTCTTTTAATAATTCGGCCAACCCAGGACATCACTGTTTGTGAAGCAGAATATGTTCCGACAGATCTCATGAACTACACACTTCCTTATGTGGTGTCATTCATGGGAGTCGATTACAATGAAACAAATAAATTTGTAGGTTTCTGTGTATTTTTGGGTTGGATGTTCTGGCTTACACATAAATCTGGACAGATTTTTCTTAACCCTCTTCTCATCGCTCTCGGCTGGAGACTTTACGACGTTACGTATTCATTTGCTGGAAGCCATACCCAACATAAAGGACGTGCATTGGTGAAAGGATATCTAGAGCCTGGTATCTACAAGCAATGGCCCGTCCAAGACATCCAAATTATTAAACCTTAGGATTTATCATGAATATTCCAGAATATTTGAGTAATTTTGACGTTAGCAATGCAGGCTTAACGGTCTGGCTTTTCAAGAAGTCCGGAGGCGCAGGTGGAGCAGCTCCCACTTATAACGGGCACTGGATAGCTACAAATGACGATCTCAATACCGCTTTGAAGGAAGCGATCATCGAAGCTAGAAGCAGTATCAAAGAAGTGCATGATTATGGCCTTCTTGCTCAGAACAACGAATCTAGCGCTCTTCTTATCGACACTGACGAAACCCACGCCAGCTTGATCGTCAATCAATCTGCAAACGCACTACCTCAAAAGAAAGTCAAAAAAGAGTCTCATATTACAAATACTTATTTTTTTGTTGTACGACTGACCGATGGGGAAAATGTACTTCACGCCGTAAGAAGAACAGATTCTTCATGGCGGACGAAACGCCGAAAGGAGGTAATTGATATAGTATTCAGAGAAAATGCATTAGCTTTGGATCAATCACCTTCCTTCTCCCTATCGAAGCACGTAGATTTTTTTATCGCTGCCGATAAAATCATTATTCCACACAAAGCAAATTTTGAATCTGTTCTACATTATCGGCAAGCTCATGCAGAGGAATTTAACGAGCTCCAAGCAGAAACAGATTTCTCGCAAATCTTTTCATCCTTGGATGCGTTAACAGATTTTGTAGGTAACAATAAAATTCAGCTCCGCCGTATGTGTTCAATACGTCAAAAAGGTCATTACAAAGATCCTGCTTTTATGAGCAGATTAAAGCAGCAGCATCTGACGTATGGTTTGACTTTAACGTTTAATGCTGCTGGACAGATCGTCCCTACACCTGAAACATGCCGTGATATCATAACCGCGCTTTTAGACCATCGTCTCGCGTCTGCATTTTCAGAGAATATTTACGACGTTCCTAATGCAACAGAGATCCCCTAGAAATCGCCTAGACAATGAGGG
Source organism: Komagataeibacter oboediens (assembly GCF_018491655.1). Lineage (NCBI taxonomy): Bacteria > Pseudomonadati > Pseudomonadota > Alphaproteobacteria > Acetobacterales > Acetobacteraceae > Komagataeibacter > Komagataeibacter oboediens. The sequence continues at coordinate 60,653 of NZ_JABLUU010000018.1, forward strand.
TCGACACCCAATAAAAAGCGCCTCAGAAGAAAGCTAAACGGTTCTTAGTTTTTTGGTCATAAGCTTAATCGCTGCCGCAGAGGTTCCCCACCGAAACGAGAATGTCTCTGAAACATCGAACCATCCTCTTCCGTCGCCGATCCCATGATTCGCTCCCATACACGAACATTGGCAGTCGTGACCGACAGCATTTCGACACGCTGGGGCACACTTCTCAATTTCACGGTAGGGTTGAATTAAATATAAACGCCCATAACGCTCCAATCCGCTATCAACAAAGCGATTGAGCCAACTTATTGGCAGTTTCCATGCCTTGATTTTTGGTGACCATTTTATTTCCGGTTTGCGAGTTCCGCTGGCAAGACTTCGTAGCCAAGTATTATTGTCTGAGCGATAGGGTAAACGCGCTGTAAGCTTTTCACCGGGTATGCCGGAACGAACGATAATTGGGATGTTGGGATTACTCCATTGAGCACGTATCTGAAGTGGAATATTGGTAAGATCCATCAATCACCCCATATCTATTAAAAAACTTCATTCCAAACCAACATCAGCTATTACCGAAAAAAGTCAATTATCTCCTCATCCCGCCTCTGATTGGGAGACACCATATTACAATGGACGCAGCTTAAGCCACGCAATCAATTACTTATGCTTACGGTGAAGTCCCCGGTTAATGGCTTCACTCAGATCGTGTGGTTACCGATATGTTTTATCGGTCAGCTTCCGTTTTGTAGGAGAAAAGGGATAGCGAATTTTGCCACCAAAGCCACACTCTGGCGCTGCGGAAAATGACCGGTTCCGGGCAGAACACGCCGCTCATAATGTCCCCTGAACAGATGATCCTTACTGGCTGACGTCTCCGGATCGTTACACGGGTCATCACCCCCGTGGATGACGAGCGTGGGCACATGAATGATCGGGTCGGCAACAACACGTTTCTCAAGGTCTTCGAATGCCGAGGAACGCTCAGCCAGCCCCCAGCGCACGCGATAGGAATGCAGCGTAATATCTGCCCAGTCGGGATTTTCGAATGCCTGAGCCGTCGCTGCTAATTCGTCTTCGGGAATTTGCCATCCCGGGTTCCAGATCGACCAGATATACCGCATGAATTTCTGGCGATCGTTCCGGATAAGTTCGGCACCACGATCAAGCCCCATCAGCCAGTGATACCAGTAATTCTGCATCTGACGGTAAGACATGGCCTGACCAGCATCATTTGTTCCCCATCCCACGGACAAGGCCACGCACGCTGCTATCCGGTCAGGTGCCAGAACAGAGGCGATGTAGGCAGTTCGCGCGCCCCAGTCATGTCCGATGATGCTGAAACGGGAAATCCCCACGACATCCGCCATTTCGAGCACATCCTGGGCGAGAGCCACAAGCTGCCCGTTTCGAGGGATATCTGCTTCCCGAAAGCACGTTGGGCCGCAACCGCGCAGCCAGGGCACATAAATCCGGAAACCAGCCGCATGCAGATCCGGCAGGAGCCGGTTCCATGTCAGCGCGTCGTCCGGCCACCCATGAAGCAAGATTACTGGAAATCCCTCTTCCGGTCCTGATATCCGACACGCAATGTCGAGTTGAGATGTTGTGATCGTTATGTGCTGCATGAGCGTACCTCCGCTCCTGCTATGCGCGCTTTCGTCTTAGCATAGAAACAGATATATAATTACATCATATCGCATTTTAAGATAAGAAAAGCTATGCTTTCGCCGATCTGCCTTCGCAGTTTTCTGACCGTCATTGATACCGGTGGCTTCACGGAAGCCGCACGGCATCTCAATGCCACCCAGTCGACAATCAGCGGTCATATCAAGCGTCTGGAAGAACAGGCTGGCCACCGACTTATGGAGCGCGATCGTGGCGGGTCTGTCGCACTGACGCTTCAGGGGCGGGAACTCATCGGTTATGCGCGTGAAATCCTGCGGCTGGACCAGGAGGCCCGATCACGTCTGGCCGGGACCTCTCTCACTGGTCTTGTAAGGGTCGGTCTGCCAGACGATTTTGCCAGCGGACGTGGCTTTACGCAGCTTCTCGCTGATTTCGCCCGACAACATCCCGACGCTCGCCTCGAGGTGGAGGTTGGTAACCGCGACCGTCTCCTGTCTGCCCTGGATGTAAAGCGCCTTGACCATGTGCTGACCAAGCAGGACCGGGCTGCCGGAGGTGAAATTCTTGCCAGGCGTACCGTGGTCTGGATGGGACTGACCTCTACCACCGGGGCTGTACCCCTGATCGTATTTCCCGAACCCTGCATCTATCGAGAGCGCGCCATCAGGGCGCTTGAAAAAGCCGGGATTCCCTGGACAGTCGCCTATGTGAGTCCCTCACTCGCGGGCATTCTGGCTGCGGTTAACGCCGGATTGGGGGTATCCCCTCTTGCTGAGGATCTGACAGAAGGTCTTGTCCCGAGTATCGTGAACCAGACCTTGCCGTCTCCTGGTTCAATCGATCTGGTGCTTCACTCGCGTGCGGGGCAACTCACTCGTGCGGCCACCGGGCTGAGCGATCTGATCCGGCAACATTATGGGGTAGCGGGTATACAGGGCGCCAAGAAGAACAATCTCGCCTGACGCTTGTCGCAACTTGACCACACGAGAGCGTCCAGTCTGCCCGTCTTACGCCAGTATTTGTACGACGCGCCTGTATCCGGGACTACCCATAACTACGATTCCGCACGCTGGAGCACGCACCGACGCGATCTTCCATATTACTGATTTCCATTGAAATAACAGTCATCTGTCCGGATCGTGTGTCTGTTTTCCTTGCCATACGGTCGGAAGAGAGCAACGATGACGGACAGACCCAGCCAGTCCACTGCCCCGGCGTATCGGCCGCCCGAGCCCGAGTTGCGGCTCGTCCTGCGGCCCAATGCCCCCGACCAACGCCTTGTGGCGCTTGTTCGCCTCATGGCGCGCCGCGCGGCACGGAATTGGTTCCGGTCACAGCAACAGGAGCAACGCCGACGCTCCAGACCGTAAAGGGAAGACCCACCATGAAGGTCGCGCTCTACGCCCGCTACTCGTCCGACAACCAGCGCGACGCCTCGATCGCCGACCAGCTTCGCGTCTGCCGCACCCACGCGGAGAAACAGGGCTGGAGCATTGTCGAGGAGTATACCGATCACGCGATCTCGGGCGCGTCCCTGATGCGGCCCGGCATCCAGGCGCTGATCGCCGACGCGCAGCGCGGACGGTTCCAGATCGTGCTGGCCGAGGCGATGGACCGTCTCTCACGTGACCAGGAAGATATCGCTGGCGTCTTCAAACGCATGAACTATGCCGGCGTACGGATCGTCACCCTCTCCGAAGGCGAGGTCTCTCACCTCCATGTCGGCCTCAAGGGCACGATGAACGCCCTCTTTCTGAAAGACCTCGCAGCCAAGACCCATCGCGGCCTGCGGGGCCGTGTCGAGTTGGGCAAGTCGGGCGGCGGCAATGCCTACGGCTATGACGTTGTGCGTAAGCTCGACACCAATGGCGAGCCCATCCGGGGCGACAGGACGATTAATCCGGCGGAAGCAGAGATCGTCCGTCGTATCTTCCGCGACTTCGCCGCCGGACTGGCCCCGCGTGCGATCGCGTTCCGCCTCAACGACGAAGGCATCTCCGCACCGGGCAGCGGCGCCTGGGGCTTCTCCACGATCAACGGTAACCGGGCGCGCGGCACCGGCATCCTTAATAACGAGATGTACGTCGGCAGACTGGTCTGGAACCGCCAGCGTTTCATCAAGGATCCGGACACCGGCAAGCGCCAGGCCCGCCCCAATCCGGAATCCGAATGGGTGATCCAGGAGGTGCCGGAACTGCGGATCGTCGATCAGGACCTGTGGGACGCCGTCAAGGCGCGGCAGGCCAGCGTCAGCGCCAGCCGGGACACGCGCGACACGTCATCGCCCGACCATTTCCGCGAGAAACGCCGTCCGCGCTACCTGTTCTCCGGCCTGAGCAAATGCGGCTGCTGCGGTGGCGGCTATTCGATGATCTCCGGCGCATTGCTCGGCTGCTCGACAGCCCGCAACAAGGGCACCTGCGACAACCGGACCAATATGCGCCGGGAAGAACTGGAACGGCGCGTCCTCGACGCCTTGCGTCACCACCTCATGGATCCAGAGCTGTTCGCCGAATTCTGCACGGCCTTCACCACCGAGATGAACCGGCTGCGCATGGAGGCGTCGGCCGACATCGGCGCAGCGGAATCAGAACTGAAACGGGTGGAACGCGACATTCAGCGCTTGATGGATCTCTATCTTTCGGAAGCCATCTCGATCGCGACGGTCAAGGAGCGCGGATCGAAGCTTGAAGCCCGGAAGGCCGAACTCACGCATTTCCTCGCGACCGCTGAAGCACCCCCGCCCCTGCTCCATCCCCAGATGGCAGAGTTCTATCATCGGCAGCTCGCGCGCCTGCAGGACATGCTGCATTCCGAGCTGGACGAGAAGCGCCAGGAGGCGGCCGAGGTGATCCGCTCTCTGATCGAGGCCATCATCCTCACCCCGTCCGACAAGGGACTACAGATCGACGTCCGGGGCGATCTCGCGGGCATTTTGACGATGGCGTCAGGCAGCGGACAAACAAAAACCCCAGCCCGTTACGGGGCTGGGGTTGGTGATGCGTTGGCATCGCAAGTTCAGATGGTTGCGGGGGCAGGATTTGAACCTGCGGCCTTCAGGTTATGAGTTTGACAACCGGGCCTACGCCGCACCGCGAAATATCCGCACCCCCTACGCCAATCTACACATATCCTATTATTTTAATTGCACAATTCTGGTAATTTGGCTCAGCTTCCTACGCCCGCTCACGCTGACGTTTCAGTCCCACTTGCATCCTATATGCATCCTGCGGAGGAAGCCATGCCCCGGATTTCAAAGCGCATCATCGCCACCCTTCAGCCTGCCGAGAAGGACTACATCGTCTGGGACGATCAGGTCGCCGGCTTCGCCTTGCGGGTCTGGCCTTCGGGCCGGATGAGCTATGTGGTTCATTACCGGACCAACGGGAGATTCCGTCGTTATACGATCGGCCATCATGGTCCATGGACGGCGGATAAAGCGCGGGATGAGGCGATCAGGATTCTCGCCCGCGTAAAAGACGGCGACGACCCCAATGTCGAACGCGGAGAGGAGCGCTCCTGCCCGACCGTCAGCCAGTTTAGCAGGACTTTCGTCGAACGGCATGTAAACACGCATCTAAAACCCACGACCCAAGCTGAGTACAAGCGCGCGATTGACCTTTTCATTGCGAAAAAGATTGGCAACCGGAAGATGGACGCCCTCACCCACTCCGATGTGGTCGCGTTCCATCATACCTATCGCCACATTCCCTATCAGGCCAACCGGACCCTGGGCGTTCTGTCAAAAATGTTCTCGCTGGCGATCCTGTGGGACGTCCGGAAAGATAACGTGAATCCCTGCCGGGGCGTTAAACGCTACAAGGAGCTGAAACGTGAGCGTTACCTCACGGCGGACGAACATCAGCGCCTTGGCCAGGCGCTCGATGATGCCCGTTCCACGATGCCTGAGGCCGTCAATGCGCTCCAGCTCCTGCTTTTAACCGGCTGTCGCCTGCGGGAAATCCAGCACCTGAAATGGGAATACGTCCATCTGGACGAAGGGATAATCAGGCTACCGGACACCAAAAATGGTGCCCGCACGGTTCAGTTAGGCGAAAGTGCGGTCGGCTTGCTTGGAGGCATCCCAAGGGTCGAGGGCAATCCCTATGTCATCACAGGACGGAAAGAAGGTGGCCACCTGACCGATCTGGAGAAGCCGTGGCGGCGCATCCGAAAGGAAGCCGGGCTGGAGGATGTCCGCATTCATGATCTCCGCCATTCCTTTGCATCCGATGCGCTGGAACTGGGCGAGGATCTGATCATGATCGGAAAACTGCTGGGCCATCGGGATCTCAAATCGACCGCACGTTACGCCCACCTCAAGAAAGAGCCGATCCAGCGCGCGGTCAAAGGGATCGATCTCAAAATCTCCTCCGCCCTTTCCGCAACAAAGGTCACACCAGTCACCGCCGTCGAGTAAGCGGTTACAGGCTTTGCCGATTTGGGCGTTCCTTCTGGAATAGTCGGCCGAACGCAGCGCATCGCCCCACAAGCAGATAGAGTGCTGGGGTCGTGAACATGGTCTGTGCCTGACTGACCAGCAGGCCGCCGATCAGCGCGATGCCCAGCGGCTGGCGCAGTTCCATGCCGTATCCTCCCATCATTACCAGCGGCAGCGCGCCGAGGGCCGCGGCAAAGGTGGTCATGACGATGGGCCGCAGCCGCAGCAGGCAGGCCTCGCGGATGGCGCCCCGTGACGTCAGGCCGCGTTCGCGTTCGGCGTGGAGAGCAAAATCCACCAGCAGAATGGCGTTCTTCAGCGAAATGCCAGTCAGCAGCAACATGGCGATGACCGCCATGCCCGAGAACGACAGCCCGAACAGGTCCAGCGCCATGATGGCCCCAATCCCGGCCGAAGGAATGGTGGAGAGGATCGTCAGCGGATGCCACACGCTTTCATAGAGCATACCCAATGTCAGATAGACGGCCAGCACAGCGCCGACGATCAGGATCTCGCTGTCATGCATGCTTTTGCCAACATCTCCTTCATCGCTCTGCAACTCGCCGATGATGCTCTCCGGCAAATGGAGGTTGCGCCATTCCTGATCAATGATCGCCTGCGCCTGCGACAGGCTGACACCGGCTGCCAGTTCCAGCGCCAGAGAGGCGGAACTGGCATAGCCGATATGGGTGACGGCTACCGGATCAAGGCTGGGGGTGATGCGAGCCACCACCGACAGCGGCACCAGCGTCTCCGCTCCCGTCGCCACGGCCGAGCCGGTGGACGCATTCGCCCCGCCCGCCAGCGAATTGGCGATCTGGTTTCGAAACGCCGTGGCACCGGTCGATGCCGTGGTGCTGGCGGTGGCCGACGTGACCACCCGAATGGTGTTGGACGCCGAACTGCCCGACGCGGAGCCACCGGACGGGCTGATCCAGAACTGTTTCAGGATCTCCGGATCGCGCTGGAAGCGGTTTTCCACGGTCAGCACCACGTTGTATTGCCCGTGTGTCGTGTAGACGACCGAGGCGGTGGTCTGGCCCAGCGCATCGGACAGGGTGTTGCCGATCACCTGTGGCGTGACCCCGACACGGGCGGCGGTATCGCGGTCGATGGCCAGAGTGATGCCCTGCCCCGGCGGATCGACGTCTGGGTCAACATCCGCGAACTCCGGGTGATGCCGCAGGGCGCTCGCCAGTTTCCGCGTGGCTGGCCCCAGCAGCCGGTCATCCTCGCTGCGCAGGATGTAGCTGACCCCGCTGCTGTTCGACCCCACCCGCATCATGATGTTGCCCGGCGCCTGGGCATGGTATTCGGCATGGATATCCTTACCCATCCTGCCGATCACGCGGGTCGCGACTTCCGCCCCCGAAGGCCGCCCTGTGGACAGGTCGCGCAGCGTGGCGAATACCATGCCGTGGCTGGAGCCTTCGCCGGTATCGAGATAGGCGATGACATGGTTAACAGCGGGATCGGACAACAGGACCTGACTGAACCGCTCCAGCCGGGCTTTTGTCTGGGCCAGCGAACTACCGCTGCCACGCGATCCGCCCGAGACGATGCCGATATCCTGACGCGGGAACACGACCTTCGGCATGCGGGTGAACAGGACCACGCCCACCAGCAAGGTCAATGGCAGCAGCAAGGCCGTCTTGCCAGGATGGGTCAGGCAGATTTCCAGAGTGCGGCGATACAGGCTACCCCTATGTTTTTCATGATCCAGAAAATCGACGGCAGACACTTCTGGCTGAATGGTCATTCTGTCTTCGGCAAACCGCATGCACAGCGCCGTCAGGCACGGCGTCACCACGCAGGACAGAACCAGCGACACCGTGACGGCAATACCGACGGTGCCTGCGAACTCCCGGAACAGCCGTCCGGTCAGACCGGAGGCCAGCCCGATCGGCAGGAACACCACCAGCACCGACACGGTAATGGAGAGCAGCGTAAACGCCACCTCGCTGGCTCCGGCTATGGCCGCTTCCTCAACGGACAGGCCACGCTCACGCATGCGGATGATGTTCTCGATCACCACGATGGCGTCATCGACCACCAAGCCCGTGACCACCGTCAGCGCCATGAGCGAGAGATTGTCCAGCCCGAAGCCCGCCAGATGCATCGGCCCGAGGCTGGCGATCAGGCAGCACGGCACGATGATCGCGGCTGCCACGGATGCCGTCCACGAGCGCAGGAACACCCACACCACGGCCAAGGCCAGAACACAGGAGGCCAGCAGCGTCACCAGCGTATGGCGCAGCGAGGAGCGGATCACCGCCGAGCCATCCCGCGCCACGGCAATATCCGCGCCCGGTGGCATGAGCGTACGCAACTGTGGCAGACGGGCCTTCACCGCATCCACGATGCCCACCAGATTGGCTCCCGGCTGGGCACGGACCATCAGCGTCAGGGCCGGTCTGCCATCAAAGAACGCGGCCGCGTTTACGTCCTGCATGCTGTCGGTGACGGTGGCCACATCCCGCAGCCGGATCGGGCGCCCGCTCTTGTAGGCGATGACCAGATCCCGATAGGCCGCGGCATGTTCGGCCTGATCATTGACGGCAAGCTGGTAACGCCGGTCCCCCATGTCGATCACGCCTTTCGGCGTATGCGCATTGGCCGAGGCCAGGGCCGCGCGCAGATCTTCAAACCCGATCCCGTATTTGAAGAACAGCAGCGGGTTCATCTCCACCCGCACGGCGGGCGCGGAGCTGCCCATAAGGGTGACATCCCCCACACCCTGCACCTGCAGCAGCATGGGCCGCAGCGTCGTGTTCACCAGATCATACAGCTTCGCCATGGACTGCAGGCCCGGCGTCACCGCAAGGATCAGCACCGGCGTCGCATTGGGGTTGGCCCGGTGATATTGCGGGTCCGATCCCGGCGTGGTCGGCAGGTCGCGTCGCGCAGCCCTGATCGCCGCTTCCACGTCACGGGCTGCGCCATTGAGATCACGCCCCAGCTCAAACCCCAGCGAGATGGAGGTCTGCCCCCGGATGGAGGAAGACATCATCTGCGTCACGCCGGCAATATTGCCCAGATGCCGTTCCAAGGGGGCTGCCACCGTGCGGGCCATGACCTCGGGCGAACCGCCGGCGTTGGACGCCGAGACCGAGATCACCGGCAGGTCGACATCGGGCAGGTCCGAGACCGGCAGGAGGGGCAGTGCCATCAGTCCCGACAACACGGCGGAGAGCAGCAGCAAAAGTGTCGCCACCGGGCGACGGACGAACCAGGCGATGAATTTCAAGGAAGATGTCCCGTCCCTACGGGAGGGCTCTGTCTATAAAGACGATCGGCCGCTGCATTTTTTCAGCGGCTGGATGAAAAAAATGCTTCAGCGCTTAGCGGATGTCCGCATCACCGGTGGCCGGTACCGGCGTCACGGTAATGGCGGCGGCCTGCACGGCCAGCCCGTGTTCAGCCGCGGCCCGGCGCAGCAGGGCCGCCACTTCCGGCATCCGGCACGGAATCTTCCGTCCCGTTCCCGCCTCGACAAAGGTGACGGCCAGCCTGCCTTTGCGTTCGGGTGCGATGCCGTAATGCCACAGGCGGTCGGGCGAGACGTCGCGGCGCAGGATGTCGCGGGCGACGAGCAGGTTCAGGTTGCGCTGGATCGAGCCCTGGCTGGGCGGATGGCCGTCGGTCATGGTGCGCAGGGTCTTCCAGATCTCGATGGCGGTGGCTCCCGCACCCGCTTCAAGGATGCCATGCAGCAGCACCCGGCGCAGGTCGGTCATCTTCACGCCTGCCTCCCGGCAGCGGTCCTCAAGCTTGCGCACCGCATTGCGACTGGCGCCCATGCCGGGACGGATCTGGTTCAGGGCGGGCGGAGAACGACGGTGTTCGGAAAAGGCGAGCATGATGATGATCCTGTCACGATCAGAATAAGGGAATGGCCAGAAACCTCAGTTCCTGTCGGGGTGGATGTAGAATTCGACGGGCACGGTCAGGGTGATCGGATCCCCCGCGACACTGTCCGGCGGGATGGGGAGCGGCTGGGCGCGTTTGGGCAGCGCTATGGCTTCCTGGTCCAGCAGCGCATGGCCGGAACTGCTGGCCAGCGTCACCGAGAGCACATGACCCTTGCGGTCCATGGAAAAGGTCACGGTCGGCACGCCTTCCTGATGGTCGGCCATGGCATCGGACGGGTAGCGCTTGAACTTTTCCAGTTGCGCCAGCAGCGCGCCCTGCCAGGTCACCGGGTCATGCGACGCATGGGCCGATGACGAACCGGGCGCGGGGGCCGCCTGCGTGGGCGCCGGTGGCGCTTCCGAGGAGGGTGGCGCGGTTGTCGCCTCTGCCGGTGGCGTCTTGTCCGGGATGGGCTTTTTGAGCATCGGCACCGGCTTGTGCTTCTTCACCAGTTTCTTTGGCTTCTCGGGCTTGGGCACCGGGATTGGCGGATTGGGCGCGGGCGACGGCGGGGCCGTGATCTTCGGCGGCTCGACCGGGGCCGGATCGGGAATGGACTGGGTCTGCTTCGGGCCGATGGGCGCATCGGTCGGCGGCGTCGGTGTCGAAACGGGTTCCGGGGCCATGTCGATGGCAATGGCGGCAGGCGGTGGTTCGGGCACGGCCATAACGGGTGGCGGCAGACGCATGACCCACCAGACTGCCCCGCCACTGACCGCGAGCACGGCGAGGAAGGACAGGCCCCAGCGGAGCGCATCGTGACGTCGGGCCAGACGGGCCTGCCCTCTCTGCCAGTCGGCGAAGGACGGTGGCACGGAAATATCCGCCCCCTGCGCCATATCCGTCAAACTGCTCACGGCGTGCCTCCCGCGACGGGAGTCGTGGCAGGAGCACCACCCGAGGTTGTGGAACTGGTCGGCACCGTTGTCGTGCCGGCTTCGCTGCCTTCCTCCTGTCCCTGAAGATTCACGAGTGCGACCTTGAGGTAGCCGGCTGAACGCAGCTTATCCATCACGCCCATCAGCGTGCCGTAATCGACGGTCCTGTCGGCCCGCAGGAAGATCCGTTCGTCCCTATTGCCCTTGGTGGCACTCTCCAGCGCACCCGCCAGACCATCCATGGTGATGTCGTCTTCCCCCAGCGCCAGATTATGGTCGGCCTTCACTGTCAGGAACACCGGATCATCGGGGCGCGGCGTGGGTTTCTCGGTCGAGGATGGCAGGTCCACCGGCACGTTCACCGTGGTCAGCGGGGCAGTGACCATGAAGATCACAAGCAGGACCAGCATCACGTCGATGAACGGGGTGACGTTGATCTCGCTGGCTTCGTGCGGGCTTTCATCGGTATGGCGCATGCGGATCATGACGGCTCACTCCCCGGCCGCCGTGCGGACATCCCGCGCCTGCGGGCCAATGCGCACGATATTGCCCTGCGCCATGAGCATCTGCGTACGGCCCAGATCGCGTGAGACCAGACGCATGACCAGCGCAGTGAGGTCGGCAACCTGCGCGCGGCACGAGGCCGTCTGGCGGGCGAGATGGTTGTAGATCACCACCGCCGGGATCGCCGCAACCAGACCGAGCGCTGTCGCCAGCAGGGCCTCGGCAATACCGGGGGCGACCACGGCGAGGCTGGTCGCCTTGCTGGCGGCGATGCCGGTGAAGGAGGTCATGATGCCCCAGACCGTGCCAAACAGGCCGATAAAGGGTGACGTTGCACCAATGGTGGCCAGCACACCGGTGCCGCGCAGGAGCCTGCGTCCTTCAGCGGCCTCAAGACGTTCGAGGTGCAGGACGATGCGTTCCTTCAGCCCCTCGCTGTCGTCAGGAATGTCGGCAGAGCGTTTGCGCTCGGTCTCGGCGGCCATGACCAGCGTGTGGGCGATGGACGAATTCCCCCGTGTCCATTCCTCGCCAAGGTCCAGCGTATTGGCCTCTTCCAGCGCTTTTTCGGCCTTCTGGAGTTTAAGGCGCACGCGCAGCAGTTCGATCGACTTGGCGATGAAGATGGTCCAGGTCAGCAGCGAGGCCACAGCCAGCAGGATCATCACGCAGCGGACGACAGGACCGGCGTTGAGGAACATATCCCACGGGGAAAACGAGATCGGGGTCATGACTGACCTCCTTTGACAGACGGTGTGCGGCACCATGCCCGGATCAGGCAGGCAACCGTCACGATGAGAGGAATGGACAGGGCAGCCCAGGACAGGGCCAGCCAGATGCCGCGCTGGCCCAGCAGGGCGGACAGCAGGCCGAAGATGGTGAGTAGCCCCAATGCGATCGGCCATGGCCAGACGGCGACGGATGGGCGCGGGGTCACATCAGGCGAGGACGGCACGGGCATGTCGGGCGAAACGGCGTTCATCGCACGCCCTCCACAGGGGTATGCGCGAAACCCGCAGGCGCGGTGCCGTCGGCGTCATCCAGTTCGTAACCCAGCGCACGCAGACGAACATCGGTGGCGATCTTGCGCTTGCCAGCCCACAGCACCAGGCCGCTGACCAGCACGCCGATCACCACCACGTCCAGCAACGCCCACAGGATTTTCAGGGGCATGCCGCCATAATCGCCGAAATGCAGCGGGCGGGAGATTTCGAGGAAGCGCAGATACCACGGCATCGGATACGCCCCGGTCAGTTCGCCCGTGCGGGCATCGACCAGCACCGGCGTAAACAGGCGCGCCCGCAACGGGGTCGCCCCCCGGGTCCAGAGCACATAATGCACCGGGCTGCCAAAGGACGCGCCGGGGAAAGACAGGCCCGTGACCTCGTTACCGGGGGCGGCTTTTGCCGCCATGTCGAATGCCGCCTGCACGGACGACAGGTGATCCTGCGACGGCACCGGCAGATTGGCGTAGGGGCGCAGGATCTGCCGCACATCGGTTACGCGCCACAGGCCAAACAGCGGCGTCTGGAGTTCGTTGACCACCCCGGTAAAGCCCACCACCGTCGCCCAGACCAGTGTTGCGGCCCCCAGCAGGTTGTGCAGGTCCAGCCATGTCAGGCGTACCGCACGGTCGCGCCGGACGGAGCCGAACGGCAGGCGCTTCATGAACCGGCCATACAGCAGTGAACCGGACACCAGCGAGGCCACGAACACGCCGCCCATAAGGCCCAGAAACAGGCGACCCGGCAGTCCCGCAAACAGGCTGGTATGGAGCCGGTTGCAGGTGCTCACGATGATGCCGGTCCAGGTGCGCGGCTCCTTGGGCGCGTCTGCCGGGCGCGACTGCTCCAGCACCTTCGCCGTGCGGGCGTCGAACTTGATCCAGTGTCCGGAATGGCGGTCGGGATAGTTCTCGTCGTCCTTCAGGGCCTGCCAGCTTGGCGCCATGGAAACCAGCACTGCCGGTTCATCGTCATCCGGATTGACGCTGGTGATGATCTGGCCGGGATAGAGTGCGCGTGCCTTCTCCACGATGACATCAAGGCTGGCGTTCGGCGTTCCCGGCGGCAGAACCTCATAGGGCGGGTCATCGTCGCCGACGAACGTGTCCCAGATCTGCTCGGAAAACAGCAGCGGCAGGCCCGTCACGCACACGATCAGCAGGAACAGCGTGCAGACCAGGCTCGTCCATTTATGGACGACGAACCAGCGGCGGAGTGTGCGGGTGATCATCGGCCTACGCCACTTACGAGTGCGTCTAATACTGATTCGCAATAACCTGACCGACACATATCCCACGCCTCGCATCTTCAACGCTCCGGCCTGTCACCAGGCTCGCTACTATTTAAGACGACGGGAGACGGTTTTTTTCTAATAACGCGGAGAAAATTTCGCTTCGTCGGATACATTGGACCGATTTATCCGATGGTCCGACTATCCAATTGAGGCATCCTGCCCTGCCTCCGACAGCGTGCTGCACGCTCTGACACAAACACGTCAATTCGGACACGACTGACGTCATTTTCACGCTCTGCCGCGATTTCGCTGTCATCATCATTATATTCGGTCGGGGAGTTCAGGAAGCTCCTACTGAGCTTTTCACAGACACGCCCCTGACAGGCAA